>NZ_LT840184.1:0-2199 GCF_900177425.1 Paenibacillus uliginis N3/975
ATGTTGATGAACGCGAACAATCGTCGCATCGATCATCACATTTTCGAAGTCGGGTTCAATCGAAATCTGTTCAAGGACTCGCTCCCATACGCCTGACATTTGCCACCGACGAAACCGAGTGTAAACCGATTTCCAGGGACCATAATACTCCGGTAAATCGCGCCAAGGCGCGCCGGTTCTAGCAATCCAGAGCATGGCATTGAGCATGGTCCGGTTATTTTTTGCAGGTCGTCCTCCTTGTTTCTTTCGTTCGGCTGGCAACACGTCTTTGATAAGTTCCCACTGATCGTCATGTATTTCGTATCGTCTCTTCATAACCTGATTTTACCACTTATAATGCTAGTTTTATAGTTTGAAGACAGGCCCTAGCTAACCTTTTTGCAATTGGAGTAGTTCTCCTTACAAGTCTGTTATGGTTCATTATCTTCTGTTCTATTGTGATCAGATGGATCAAAAAGGACAAGGCTCCTTATTTTAATCGATACAGTCAAATAGAGGCTGTAAGAATCACTCGTGAAAAGTGATAATAACTAGCCAATACCGGAAAAAAGAAGCCAACATCTCTGATCATCAGAGGTGTTGGCTTCTTCGAGGATGATGTAGGGTATGTCATTTACTTGGAACGTTATTTAACGTATTTCCGGTTTCGAGGATTATTATTGTAGGCGTAGTACCCAAGCATGATCGTGACACCGATACAAAACAAAACATTGATTTGAAAAACCGACCTGAAAGCATGGTGCAGATATTCCTGTCCCTGTTCAGGCACTCCGTTCATAAACCCGAGTCCTAATGCTGCGCCTATAACCATTCCCATGTTCCGCGTTAAGGCGATCATTCCTCCTATAGAACCAATATGTTCCGCCTCGACATGCTGCATAATGAAGCTGTTATTCGGTGATGCAATGAGCCCCATTCCCAGTCCTACCAGCGCGAGTGTGGCAATAACTAAAGTTATGGGCAGCTGATTCGGATAAAGGGCAAAAACGGCAAGTCCGCTCCCCATGGTGAATAACCCGGCAAACATCAGACGGTTGGAACCAAAACGATCCGATAAATGACCCGCGACCGGCCCCGTAAAGGCTAATAGTACTGGATAGGCGATCATGATGATTCCAACGGTAGAGGGTAGAATGTCAGGAATCCTTAATAAATAAAAAGGTACGGTTACGATGACGGTATTGGCAAACATAAAAGAAGCGACACTAACGATTAAGCCGCTAGTAACAGCAGGAATTCGAAATGCCTTAATCGGTAAAAAGGGGGTGCTATGACGTAGTTCCCAAAGCAGGAACGCAGCTAAAGTGAACATACCAACTGCGAGTAAGGAAATCGTTTCAAGCGATCGCCAGCCCAGGGTGCTTCCCATCGATATTCCGAAAATGCTGAATCCGATTGCTATTACGAACGTAACCGCTCCAAAAATATCGAGAGGACCCGTTCTATTACCATGTTTGCTGACAGGTATGTAGCGAAATGCAAGCCAAGTGGCAATTATGGCGATTGGTACATGGGTCAAAAAAAGCCATTGCCAGCTGAACCACTGCGCAATCAAGCCGCCTGCTATCGGTCCAATCATTCCGCCAAGTGCGACAAACGTGCTAAGAGTTCCAAGTGCTCGGCCCCGATTTTCCTTAGGCACGTGAATCGTAATTAGCGCAATATTTGTAGATTGAAACATGGCAGCGCCGATGGCCTGCACCATTCTAAAGATGAGCAAGGCGGTTATTGTGGGAGAAATGGCGACCAGTACGGAGCTGATGCTGAAAAGCAATAACCCAAGATTGTGAATGAGTCGGTAGCCATATCGATCTCCTAGCTTTCCCATGACAGGAAGCAGGGATGCGATAACGAGTAAATACCCTGTCGTGATCCATTGGACCGTACCCAAGCTCGTATGAAAGATAGTTACGAATTGGGGAAGGGAAACATTGACGACGCCGGCTGTAAAATGTGAAATAAATGCCCCCAAGTATATCGCTGTAAACATGAAAAAGCGAGGGATGGTGTTGAAAGTTTGTTTTGACAAATTTAATGAGCCCAATATCATTCACCCTCAATCTCTGTTTGATAGTTTAGTAACTATACTATATATCCAAAAAAAAATTACAGTATTTCCTGAACGGGAAAGCCCACTTCTTTAGGTGTGGGATGAAAGTGAGGTCGGATACGGAGTGCCACTAGCCGAAAGGTTTGTGG
>NZ_LT840184.1:3714-15207 GCF_900177425.1 Paenibacillus uliginis N3/975
CGTTAACTACTCAAGAATCCCAACTGCGTCAGCAGACTTGCCCCTTTAGGGGTGGGAGTGTCAAATAATTAATTGTAAAACTGAATGTGAACTTCTTCGTGTGTGCATGATAAATTCTTTCGTTTCCTTATTATTTATAAAATTAGTATAGTTCCTAAACTTATTGGTTGTCAATCATAGATAATGACTAATAGGAGGGCTCTTAATTGCTGGTTAAAGCCGTATTCCGAAAAAAGAAGCCAACATCTCTGATCATCAGAGGTGTTGGCTTCTTTGAGGATGATTTAGCTTATTTCAGAATAAATTTCCCTGTAACGGGGTTATGATCACTGTTCTCGAAGTTCAGATCGTGTCCGGTAACATCAACGATCTCAACATTTGGAGACACGAGAAATCCGTCGATCACAGCGAGAAAATTGAGTCCTTTTTGATACGCCACGTCTAGCGTTCGGACGGAAGGAGTGTTCGGGTCTATCGCCCACTGGAAGTCACCCGGGCCGAAGGTATCGGGGAATGGTTGTAGCCACTGCGGCCATTCCTGCTTAGTGGGAAACTTATTGTGATCTGTTCCAGGTAGGGAGTGATTCCAATCCCCGCCTATAATGAAATAGTTGTCGTTCTCCACTTCTTGATTGATATAGTCCTCAAGGAAGTCAAGTTGTTGTTTGCGGATTGTACCGCCTTTATCGAATGCCGACAAATGCAGGTTGATTAGCACGAGTTCTTTACCGTTATCTACTGGAAACCTGCTCTCTATAAATGCACGATCCAGCTCAAACAGCTGAACAGGCCAACTTTCTTTGCCAGGCAGATTGAAGCGAGTATGAGATGTGCTCTTGAACGTTGATAATGTGAGTAAACCACTTTGCACCGCACCCATTGGATGAGTCAACGGCACGGGTACCCAAGGCATCTTGTAATTATAAGCAAATGTATCACTGTATCCTTGTAGGCTATGACTTATTTTTTCGACTTGGTTAATCTTGTTGCTACGGGAGGAGTTAACATCTACTTCCTGCAGGATATACAGATTTGAGCCAGTGTCGCTCAGAAAGTCGGTAATGGCGTTCAGGTTAGTCTCCGTTTGCCCCTTACTACTTGATCGGGACTTCGTTCCACCGTCCATGAAGAAATCCTGTCCTTGGTCGAGGCCGGCGTAGCCGATATTGAACGTAGTGACGGTGAACGGCTCACCTTGCTTAAGTATTGAACTGTTATTATTGTTGGTATGAAGTTCTGTTTGAGCTGGGGGTTTATAATCAATCGCTGTAATATAGATTAGAAAAATGGCAAGCACAGCAATTAGGGTTAGCACGATCCAGGCCAGCCACTTTAACGGTTTTTTGATCATTAGGTTTTTGTTACCTCCTAATTTATAAATTTTGTAGTGCGGGGGTTTCACATATATATTCAGGAAATATAATAGTGAGACTATAACGGAAGTTCAACTCTTATCTCGAGAAACCCGTCTTGTAAGAATGCAGCTGTACTGCCTCCCATCTGTTCCGCCAATAGCCTAACAATAGACAAGCCCAACCCTGTACTATTACTTCTTGCTTTATCGCCAGTATAGAAGCGATCAAAAAGCCGGTTTATATCAATAACGGAAGTATTTTTCATCGGATTTTTAAACGATAGAATTGCTTTATTTGTAGCCAGCAAACTTACTTTGATATCTCCATTTGAGTGCTGAACACAATTTCGAATTAGATTTTGAATAATTCTCGTAACCATTTCTTTATCAGCAAGGACAAATACAGTTGGTGTTTCCTCAAGGCGTACAGTCAGATTGTGTTCCTCTAATGTGGTAACTGATGCTGCGAGGCACTCTGCCACAAGATTGGTAAGGTTAATTCGTTTGATGTTTAGTTCGGGTTCAGCGTTCAGGAGATAGGAATACTCAAAAAAATGTTCAATCAACCGACCCAATTCATCAGCGTGTTTTTGGGCAGTGTGCAGTTTCTTTAGCTGATCGGCGCTCAAATCACCATTTTTCATAAGCTGCTGGTAACCCTTTATAGCAGTAAGCGGTGTTCGTAAATCATGGGAAATATTTGCGATTAGCTCCTTAAAGTTCTTTTCCTCTTGAATGCCTTTAAGACGGAGGTTTTCCTCCGCCTTTAGGCATTTGTTAATATTGATAGCCAAAGCATTAAGCTCCCTGCTCAGGAGTTCCAAACGGATAGGTTGACGTGTATGTTCAGTCAGCCGTTTGTCCAACTGTCGGTTGATGTTGCGCAATTGTCGCTGAAGAAAGGCGATATACAAGGCGAGCAACATAATAAGAATGATCAAAGTGCCAGCGACAATTATCAACGCGTTCACCAACCTTTCAGTTACTTAATTTCCGATTTTCTGAATGCGCTGTATGTGACAGCAAGCATGACAATCATAAATATTAAACTAACAGCGATTGCCTTAACCATGTCTCCCGTTCCCGTATCCAATGTTATAAAGGTGTACTTCCCTCCATATGGCGTAAAGGAGAAAATACGCTCAAACACCGGAGAACTATCGCTTAATCTCATTAATTGCGCAGTAAATAGTGAAAACCCATAATAAATAACAACTACGAAGATGGGCTTTTTAAGCGTAAAGGCAAGTGGTACACAGATACTCAATTGTGCCACATATACGATTATCAAGGTCAACATGACAGCAAGCATTTTCCATACCTCTGATGCGGAAAAGGCTGTACCACCCTCTGAAGTCAGTAGATTCAGGAATCCTATTGCTACGGAGCCCATACTAAACTCGGAACCTGTACTAAGAGCAATACCCGTTATGATGGCATAGGGGAGTAGGATGAGCGCTAGGGCAAATCCCAATAAGGTTGCCTTACTAACGATGACAGCACCCCTGCTACAGCCATTTGCAATAGCATCATGGATTGTTTTATTATCGAAATCACCACAGATAAACACGCCTGCAATAAAACCGCCGAGAATGCTTATTATATTTATATCAGAGAACATGAACCCCATTCCTGTCATGCTGGCTTCAATCTTCCCCTGTGGTATCAGATATGCCATCATTGCCATGACTAACGCACTTACAGTTGTGATTCCCAATAGAATCTTAATTGCCTTTGATTTACGTAATTTAAATAAATCCGCCTGAATCAAATTAAGCATCTTGGCCACCACCTATAACAGAAATAAAGTAGTTCTCAAGCGTATCTCCCTCGATAGAAAATTTCGAAACGACAATCCCATTTTCATATAAGGTTTTTGCCACCAAATCCGTCTCATTCCAATAATCATATAGCTTAACCGTTTTATCTGGCATGACCTTAAAATTGGTGGTGTTCAGCTGCATCTCCAATACGCTCGTTAACTTTTCCGGTTGGTCGCAGCTAATATGGATGTGGTGCTTGCAGTTTTCATCAAGCTGCTCCAGGGTGAGGGTTTGCTTAATTTCGCCTTTATGGATGATGATATAATTCGTTACGGTTTGATATAGCTCTGGCAAATTATGACTTGAAATTAAAATGGTCATTTGCCGCTCTTCGCACAACTTCTTCAATAGATTACGAATTTCAACAACACCCAATGGGTCAAGTCCATTGATCGGCTCGTCTAAGATCAGCAATTCAGGGTTGCCAAGCAGGGCGATCGCAATACCTAAACGCTGCTTCATACCAAGTGAGAAGTTTTTTGCTTTCTTATTTCCTGTGTCAGCAAGTCCGACGAGTTCTAACAATTCACCCTCAATTTCCTTGTTGGGAACACCGCGCATAATTCTGTGAAACTTGAGATTTTCTTTCGCTGTCATATAGGGGACAAATCCAGGATTCTCGATCATGCAGCCCAGCCGTTTCCTTTCATCCTGCAAAGCACGCTCACCACGATGACCAAAAAGCTCAATGTTGCCCTTCGTGGGAAAAGAAAGCCCGGCCAGAAGGCGCATTAGCGTTGTTTTTCCCGCGCCGTTCTGCCCGATTAAACCGTATATTTTACCGGATTCCATTGTAATCGACACATCATGCAGCGCAAAAAAAGTGCGGTAGCTTTTCGTAAGGCTGTTTGTTTTTACAACATATCGTTTCATTTTGCTCACCTATCCTTTCTGACTTTAGGTTAACTTCCATTGGTTTAGAAAAGGTTAAGGGGAGCAAAAAAATAGTCAGGAAACAGATAATTCATTCTTTGTATAGACGATAACCCAAGCCCCATACCGTTTCGATATATTCCTTATTCGGATTTACTTTCTTTAACTTATTACGCAGATTGCTGATGTGAGTCTTAACCGCATTATCATCACCGAGATATTCATCTTTCCAGACCGATTCATACAGGTTCGATTTTGTAAAAACCTTGCCGCTATGCTTTAGTAGCAGCTCCAATATCATATATTCCTTTGCGGTCAGTTCCATTTCAGTCTCGCCTACCGTAACACGCTTTGTATTGTCGTCCAGTGCCAAGTCCTTATAACGAAAAACTTTGCTTTCTTGTAATTGCTTATGAGCACGCCGCAGATTGGATTCTACACGTGCCACAACTTCTCCTAAATCAAAGGGCTTTGTGATATAGTCATCGGCCCCCAGCTTCAAAAGATCAATCTTCGTGCCAACCATATCCTTTGCGGAGATGACAATGACAGGAGTTTCAGAAAATTCCCGTGTTTCTTTAAGTATTTCATCCCCGCTTTTGTAGGGAAGCATAATATCAAGTAGAATCAAATCATACGATTTGTTTTTGATTTCCTTTATTCCATCGACGCCGGTATAGGATGATTTCACTTTATAACCTGCATCGATCAATGCTTCTGCCAGCATTAAATTGACATCTTCGTGATCTTCAATAATTAGAATACTTTCCACTAAAAATCACCCAATCCTTTTCAATATAAAAAAACTAAAATTATCAATAACATTCTACTTAGAATCATAGCTTACTGCTATTGAAAAATACATTAGTATAAATGTTTTCAGGACAAAACGGAGCATCTATGAACAGGATTGCTGCCGATGCTTCCTATAGACTGAATTTGAAAGGAGATGATGATGGTGGAGGCGCTGAGATTGCTTCGGCTGGCTATCGACTATATCGAAGACCATTTAACAACTAAAATAGAGATCGACGAGATTGCGAAGGTAGCGCTGCTATCCAGGTACCATTTTCAACGCATGTTTCACGCTTTAACAGGCTTTACCGTAACGGAGTATATCCGAAACCGTCGACTTACGCTGGCTGCTGAAGAATTAGCAGGCACGGACAGCAAGGTCATTGACGTGGCGCTTAAATACGGTTATGAAAGCCCGGAGGCTTTCGCTAAAGCCTTTCAACGACTGCATGGTGTGACGCCTTCGAATGCAAAAAAGACGAATGTAAAGCTAAAGGCCTTCTCCAAAATCACCTTTCAAATTCAGATTAAGGGAGAATCGGAAATGAATTATCGCATTGTAGAAGAACCGGCATCGATTGTAGTGGGCAAGCATGTGCTGATCAAGGAGGACCCATACAAGGAAATACCGGAATTTGCAGAAGTTATATGGACAGACGGCACACATGATCGGATTAATGAGGCGATAGGGAACCCACCAGGGACGTTGCTGTATGGTTATCACTATGATTTTGATGAGGAAGGTAGAAGGAGTTATTTGATGGGTGCTGCGCTTCCTGAAGGATCCCAAGTGCCTACAGGATTAACCGTGTTGACCATTCCTGCACAAACATATGCCGTATTCGAAGGTACAGACAAAATGACAGATGATGTTGTGATTAGTACCGGAATTCATAATGTATGGAGACGGATTTATTCGGAATGGTTCCCTACAGTGAATTTTGAGCAGGCTGAGGGACCATGCATTGAAAAATATTATTGGGTCGATGATGAAAAAATCGATTCCGTATGCGAGGTATGGATTCCTATCAGACGAAAAGCCTAATAACTTGTTACTAGGACACTAGAGCCCCGCTGCTCAAGTGTCTTTTTGTATTTGACATCAGATCAGTGAACTGTGAAACTTGGCCGTTACAGACAGTGCGGGGAACTATATCATAAACAGTGGAGAGTTTTAGTAAAATAATAATGGCCCCCATGAGGACAGCAAGCAGAAAATTTGGGTGCAAATGAACTTTCATCATTGGCTAGACGTATTATAGTTATTCTACGAAAAGCGTACGGGGAAGAAGAAATGACGTTGTTCAAAATCTGTATATTCCAATGATGAGGTGAAGGAAGAATGCTCACAATAAAACATTTTACCAAGAGCTATAAGGGTGGCAAAAAGGCAGTAGACGACTTGAATTTAGTGGTCGAGAAGGGTGATATTTACGGCTTTATCGGACATAACGGTGCAGGAAAAACAACGACGATCCGGTCAGTAGTTGGTGTCCTTGACTTTGAAGAAGGGGACATTGAAATTAACGGCATCTCGATTAAGAAAGATCCAGTTGCCTGCAAAGCGATTACTGCGTATATTCCTGATAACCCGGATCTATACGATCATCTTACCGGCATACAGTACTTGAATTTTATTGGAGATCTCTTTAGCGTATCCAAAGCAGATCGTGAGTCACTCATTAAAAAATACGGCGATGCTTTTCAGATTACAGCCGATTTGGGTGGTATGATCTCCTCGTACTCCCATGGCATGAAGCAGAAGCTCGCTATCATCTCAGCTCTCATTCATAAACCAAAATTGTTAGTGCTGGATGAGCCTTTTGTTGGACTTGATCCAAAGGCCGCTCACATGTTAAAGACGATCATGGCAGATCTGTGCAGCAAGGGTAGTGCAATCTTCTTCTCAACTCATGTACTGGATGTGGCAGAAAAGCTCTGCAATAAGATTGCTATCATTAAAGCGGGCAAATTGATAACTCATGGCAAGACAGAAGAAGTAAAGGGTGACAACAGCCTTGAGAATGTGTTCCTGGAGTTGATAGACAATGACTAATATATGGAGATTAACAAAGATACAATTGCTTTCATCATTTGGCTTGAATAAAGCATTGCATACGCGCGATGTTAAGGAAAGACGCAAATTGCTTCTGCTAAGCATCGGCATTCTAATTGGTGTGATCATGATTGCAGTGGCTTCATTTGGATACAGCTTCATGATGGCACTGACCTTTGAACAAATAGGCCGTATGGATCTGCTGCTTGCCATTATGATGGCTGTAACTTCTATTGTTGGATTCTTTACAACGATCTATAAAGCAAGTGGAGTATTATTTAGCTTTAAAGATTTCGATTTGGTCATGTCGTTGCCTATCAAAACAAGCCATGTTGTAGCGAGCCGTGTTCTTCAGCTCTATGTGCTGAATTTATTTTTCACTTTAATGGTGATGCTGCCAGCTGGTGCGGTTTATGCAATAAAAGTGAGTCCTGAAGCGCTATATTATCTGTTTTTTCTGATTGCACTCTTGTTTATTCCATTACTACCCATCATTGCTGCAACCGTTATTGGCGCACTGATTAGCTGGATCTCTTCCCGTTTTAAAGCGAGTCGAATGATCAGCCTCATATTAACCTTTGGCGTAATTATTGGAGTTATGATTGGTTCGTTCCGTATAAATGGTAACGAGCAGGTACTTGCTGATATGAGTACACAATTGGCAGATATGATATTTAAGCTGTATCCTCTTGCAGCCATGTATGTTGATGCTGTTTGCTCATACAAAATTGGTTCATTGCTATTATTTATTGCGATATCGGTGCTTGCGTTTATGCTGTTTACCACTGTACTTGGCACAAGATATAAAGCTATACACACAGGCCTAACGACCTCTCATGCAAGCAGCAAATATATAATGAAGCCACTAGAAACATCATCACCTTTTCGTGCACTGTATAAGAAGGAGCTGCGTCGATACATTGGTTCTTCCTTATATGTATTGAATACGAGTATTGGTATGATTTTTTTACTCGTGATGTCGATTGCTTTATTATTTATGAGCTCGGAGAAACTTGGGCAACTGATAGAAATCCCGCAATTGTCCGATTACTTGAGCAAACTGGCTCCATTGGTCGTTTCTTTGTTCGTCATTTTAAGCTGCACAACGTCAAGTTCCATTTCTCTCGAAGGCAACAATTTATGGATATTAAAAAGCTCACCCGTACCCAAAAAAACCATACTGCTTAGTAAAGTTGCGGTGAATCTCACCATCACAATGCCGATCTCGATTGTCAGTTGTGTGATGCTCATGATATCGTTGCGCACGGGATGGATTGAAAGCTTGCTATTGCTTGTTATCCCATTGATCTATGCCTGTTATTCAGCGATGTTGGGTGTTATTGTAAATTTGAAACTTCCTAACCTGGAGTGGATAAGTGAAGTTACGGTGATCAAACAAAGTGCATCGGTCTTAGTGTCCATGTTGATAGGTTTCATCAGTCTAGTGATTCCATTTGCTATATCGCTTCTTTTATCCCATGTAAATGGCAATCTCATCTCGTTAGGCATTGGAATAATGATGATGGTGGTATGTGGTGTGATGTATAGATACATCCAGACAAAAGGAGAGCAGCTGTTTCAGGCTCTTTAACAAGTGGGGTTTGCCATACGACTAGCGATGAGAAACAGTTTGGTTAATACTTTATGAGGGCACCCAAATGGATAATGGGTGCCCTCATTTGCACATTGCGGCAAAATAAGAACCCCAGAATCTGCTGTCTAATGTAGATTTTAGAATTTCACTGTCTGTTTCTAGAATAGCACCAAGTACAATATGGGAAGCCGTGACAAAAACATGGTCAACATGATCAAGCTGGTTAAACATGGTTCGAACACTAGTTTCATCTGCAACATCCACCTCAAAAGAACGCACACCATTTCCAATGATTTTAATGGCTGTATTAAGTTTCTCCTGTGTACGACCCGATATGACAACATGAGCTCCTTGATCGTAAGCGGCTTTTGCCGTAGCGAGTCCTATACCCGAGCTTCCTCCAATAATGACTACTACTTTACCTGTAAGCATCATTTTCATCTCACTCCCATATGGTACTTGGTATCAGAATGATATACCAATTTTATACAGATTTTATTTCTGTATTGCGCACGTGTCAATCAATGAGTCTTATCTCAACCGATGTTAACATCCTGCTTATTTCCCCGGAATGATTCTTTATGATATTTCCGACCAGTCCACATAAAGTCCCCTATATCTCTAGATAAAATCCTCGATATCTCCATATAGACTCCAGATTAGTCCTTTAAATTAGAGATATCAGAGGAGGTTAGTAATCATGAATTTTATCAAACGGGCTTTTTTAAGTATACAAGCAAGAAAGGGAAAATCTCTTATCCTATTTGCTGTATTTTTAGTTCTTACTAATTTAGTGTTAGCAGGATTCGCCATTCAAAATGTTACAAAAACAGCGAATGATCTCGCCAGAAAAGAGTTAGGAGTCGACGTGACGTTAGGTTTAGACGGGGAAAAATTTCAAAAATACGTTCAAAAACAGAGAAGTGAAAATCCTAATGAAAGAATACACCGCCCAGAAGTGTCTACAGAGGAAGCAGATAAGTTAGCAGAATCACCTTATGTAAAAGATTTTAACTATTTAAAAGATAGTCAAGGTGTAGCGGATGGTTATACTCCCATTAATGGTGATAACGAGGGAGAAGCGATTGGGGGATCCATAGGTGGTGGAGACCAAGGGAATATGAAAATGCCAAATACATTCATTCACGGTGTGAGAAGTTCTGATTTATTGAAAGAATTTACAGAAGAAACGAATAAAATGATTGAGGGGCGTCCAATAACAGCAGAAGACAAAGATAAGAAAGTAGCCCTGATTGAAAAACAGTTAGCTGAACAAAACGATCTACAAGTTGGTGATAAGTTAAAGATCACATCAACAGATGATACATCGACAGTAGAGTTCGAAATTTTAGGGATTTACGAAACTTCCACGGTAGATGGCAACATGGAATCGGCACCGCCTCTGTTTCATCCATCGAACAAAGTATATGTCTCGTACGAATCGTTAAAAGAATTTTCGGAAAATAAGGATATGAAAGGTACACCAATTGACCAGGCTATTTACTATTTAAAGGATCCACATGATATCGATGCTTTTAAAGCAGAGGGAGAAAAAACAGACATTGATTTTGACCTATTTAAACTAGATGCTCATGATGCATTATACAAAAAAATGGTAGGCCCTATTGAGAACGTAGCATCAACTTCAAAATGGATTATATACCTGGTCTCAATTACAGGATCTATAATCTTAGGACTTATCATTATGTTGACCATAAAAGAACGACGGAAAGAATTAGGAATTCTACTTGCAATTGGCGAGAAAAAAGGGAAGTTAATCGGACAACTTTTAGTAGAAGTATTGTGTATAGCTGCTTTGGCATTTAGCTTCTCTATCTTTACAGGTGGGACAGTATCTCAAAAAATGGGAGACAGTTTATTGCAGAAAGAAGTTATTTCTTCTGAAGAGGAGCAGCAGGGAGCAAATAATCCAGGATTCATGTTTGAAATGAATAATGATCAGGGTCAAGATGTGGATCCTATTGATAATATTGATATAAGTGTGACTTCCCAAGATTTGCTGAAGTTAGGTGGATTAGGTCTATTAATTGCAATCTTATCAACCATTCTTCCAGCATTATCGATTCTTCGATTGAATCCAAAAGATATTTTACTAAAAGATGAGTAGGGGGATCCACATGGAAACTATTTTGCAATTCGAAAATTTGAATTACCATTATAAAAGCAATAATAAAAAGATCACTATACTAGATAATGTAAACTTTTCGTTTCAAACCGGACAATTTTATACCATTTTAGGACCATCCGGATCCGGAAAAACAACGACCCTTAGTTTAGCAAGCGGATTAGATATCCCAAGAGGCGGGTCTGTATTATACAAAGGAACAGATATACGGAAGATAGGGCTGGATTCCTATCGAAACCAACATGTCTCCATTATTTTTCAATCCTATAATCTCATTACGTATATGACCGCTCTTCAAAATGTAGTTACGGCAATGGAGATTACAGGAGTTGATGTAAAAGATAAAAAAGGAAGAGCGCTTGAGTTGTTAGAAAAGGTAGGGTTGACCGAAGTAGAAGCCAAAAGAAAAGTATTACAGCTTAGCGGTGGTCAGCAACAGCGTGTGGCGATTGCTCGTGCATTATCTTGTAATGTGGATTTATTAATTGCCGATGAACCTACTGGGAATCTAGATCAAGTAACTTCCATGGATATTATCGAGTTATTTAAAGAACTTGCTCATAAAGAAAATAAATGTATCATTGTAGTCACTCATTCACAAGAGGTGGCTAGACAATCAGATACAGCGGTGTATCTCGAAAAAAGAAATTTAGTAATCAAAAAGTTGTAAGGGAATGGGAAAAATGTGGAAAAGAATAGCAGCTCCCATTGGTTTAGTAGTAGTGACGATTGGTATTTTAGTCGGTGCTTTTCTATCAAATTCACCGAGAGGACGCCCTCTTCAAGCGACGCAGGAGCTAAGGGGGTGGTGAATCGGGGACATCTGTGAAATGCTTGTAACAATTCCTTTCA
>NZ_LT840184.1:316307-494561 GCF_900177425.1 Paenibacillus uliginis N3/975
ATCAAGTATGATCGATGTATCTAGTAAACTTGGTTATTGTATACAGATAGATGACGGTACAGTGATAAAAGAAGGCGTTTCTATTGGAGATCATACTGTTATTGGTTCAAATTCGTTCATTGGTAAAAACGTCTTTATTGGGGAAAATTGTTTCATACATCCTAATGTTACTATTTCAAAGGATACGGTGATTGGCAACAATGTTATCATACATTCCGGTTCTGTCATCGGTTCTGATGGATTCGGGTATGAATGGGATGGAGAAAGACATGTAAAGATTCCTCATGTTGGAAACATAGTAATCTTTGATGATGTCGAGATTGGAGCTAATACTACAATTGACCGTGGCACTATTGATTCTACAATAATTGGAAAGGGCACCAAAATAGATAATCTTGTCCAAATTGGCCACAACGTTCAAATAGGAGAACACTGCCTCATCGTTGCAACAAGCGGCATTGCTGGTTCGACAACAATTGGGAATCATGTCACTTTAGCAGGTGGATGCGGTATTACAGGTCATGTTTCTATTGGTGATCACTCTATTATCTTAGCAAGAACATGTGTGGGAAAAGATTTGCCACCAAAATCAGTTGTCTCTGGTATTTATGCTCGTCCTCATAAAGAACAACTGAAAGAGCTTGCGGTGCTCTCCAGGCTTCCCAGAACAATAAAAGAAATTAATAAAAAACTAGAAGTGTTATTAAAAAAATAATGACAAAATCAGTATCTTAAAAACGGAGGGATAAAATTTGATTCATCCCACAGCGATCATACATCATACAGCAATAATCGGAGAAAATGTTGAAATTGGCCCGTTTAGTATAATCGAGGAGAAAGTAAAGATTGGAAGCGGATGTAAAATTGGAAGTAGTGTTTGTATTGGTTCACATACAGTATTAGGCAGGAGCAATCACATATTTCAGGGGGTTGTAGTCGGTTCCGCCCCATTGGATAAAACATATAAAGATGAAAAGACATACGTCATTGTTGGTGATAACAACGTCGTAAGAGAGTACTCAACGATCAGCAAAGGAACGTTAAAAGGCGATGGTATAACACGAGTCGGCAATAACAACTTCATTATGACCTGCGTTCATATTGGGCATGATGTTGTGATGGGTAGCCATATTGTTATCGCTAGTAGTGCACAAATTGGGGGTCATGTTGAAATTGAGGATAATGTGACTATTGGTGGCCTGACTGGAATTCATCAGTTTTGTAAAATTGGTAGGCTTTCTATGATTGGAGCTGTAAGTAAAGTTTCTCAGGATATAGTTCCTTACTCGCTAGTTGACGGTTCTAGAGCAAGTATATGCGGTGTCAATATGGTTGGATTAAAAAGAAGTGGTTTGTCAAATGATGAAATCAAAATCATAAAAGAAATTAATTCCATCTTATTTCGTAGGAAGTTATTACTTACTCAATCTATTGATATTATAAACAAAATGCCCCAATCAGAATTCAAACAGCATACGCTTGATTTTTTGCATAAATCTAAACGTGGCATAGCCAGAATGAAGCGGCTCGCTTAAGGGAAACTTTGCTGTCGGTATTTGCCCGGGCCAACGATTTTGGTATCCTTTTGAATAAGAGATATTCATGGTTTGAACAAAAGGTATGATCTGATATAATTAGTAGGATTGTTTAGAGAAACCCATAAGGAGTTGTCACATAAATGGCTTTAAAAGCAGGAATCGTCGGTCTGCCGAACGTCGGCAAATCCACATTGTTTAACGCAATTACACAGGCGGGGGCGGAATCAGCCAACTATCCGTTTTGTACAATTGACCCTAACGTTGGTGTCGTGGAAGTGCCGGACGAGCGGCTCGACAAGTTGACCGAACTGGTGCAGCCGAACAAAACTGTACCTACCGCATTCGAATTCGTGGATATTGCAGGTCTGGTCCGCGGCGCAAGTAAAGGAGAGGGTCTTGGGAACAAGTTCCTCGCTCATATCCGTGAAGTGGACGCGATCGTGCATGTGGTAAGATGCTTCGAGGATGAGAATATCACTCACGTAGACGGTAAGGTGAATCCGGTCAGTGACATTCAGACGATTAACCTGGAGCTGATTCTGGCTGACCTCGACAGCGTGGAGAAGCGAATTGAACGTACGAAGAAGAATATGAAGGGCGGCAACAAGACTTACGCACAGGAAGTCGAACTGCTGGAGCGCGTGAAGGAAGCTTTGTACAATGATCAGCCTGCCCGCAGTGTGGAACTCAGCGATGAAGAGAAACTGATCATTCGTGACTTGCATCTGTTGACATTGAAGCCGGTTCTGTATGCGGCGAACTTGAGTGAGGACGGCGTGAACGAAGCGGACAGCAATCCGTACGTGCAACAGGTGAGAGATTTTGCTGCAGCCGAGAACGCTGCTGTCGTGCCGATCAGTGCTAAAGTGGAAGCTGAAATTGCCGAACTCGAAGGTGAAGATAAGGCTATGTTCCTTGAGGAACTGGGCCTTGAGGAATCCGGTCTGAATCGTCTGATCAAGGCTGCTTACAGCCTGCTTGGACTCTACACCTACTTTACGGCAGGGGTTCAAGAAGTTCGCGCATGGACGATCCGCAAAGGAACTAAAGCACCGCAGGCGGCAGGTGTCATTCATACTGACTTCGAGCGTGGATTTATCCGTGCAGAAGTGGTTTCCTATGATGACCTTCAAGCAGCCGGTTCGATGAACGGGGCGAAAGAGCGCGGCCAGCTGCGTCTGGAAGGTAAAGACTACACTGTAAAAGACGGCGATGTTATGCATTTCCGTTTCAATGTGTAATTAACAATGTATTGAAAAAGACAGGGGTCTCTTTGTGGAGGCGCCTGTCTTTTTCATAGCCTTTTTTATTTCAATGTTATCGGAAGAGTGATCTCCAAATCTGGAAGATACTCTATTTTTGGGATTCCATTTGAGTCTAGCTCGAATTGATTTCTATTTTCATTTTTATATAAATACTTATATGTCTTAATGGTTATTGATTTGGGGATTGATTCAAACGGTTCAAACCGGGAATCAGTTATCATAACATTGCCGTCTGTTGGATTCCATCCATTTGCATTAATTAATTTTAATTTATTGCCCTTTTCATCGAATATATCGTAGCCCAAAAGAGGAAGAGATGATGCAATCTCTAGATTTTTAGATAACTCAATACGTGTAGTTAGGCTGGTTGTAATCGGCGTAAATTCTACTTTATCCAACTTCAAATTGATATTCTCATATTGACGACTTATTGATGGATTAAGAGCCAGATTATCCTTTGTATTCTTTTCAACTGGAATATCAATTTCAAATGGCTCCTGGATACCCAATACTGAAATTTTCAATGTTAAGTCAAATTTATCAGGAAATACATTTCCCCCTTGGTTATGTCGATCTGAAAATTGTATAATTGCACTATTGTCTTCTATACTGGGAATAATATATGGATCAATAGAATTGCTTGTATTAGCAGGCGCATAAGAGTTGACTGGTTCTCCATTAATGAAAAGTTCTATGCTGCTAATTAGTTCCTGCATATTCTTATCTAAATATTTTTTCACCGAAGACTGATGCTCAATACCAATCGACACACGTGTGCCATCAAACATTACGACTGGCACATTTAGTTTCAAATTGTCATGAGAATCGCTTGAATTAACAGTTGTAACCAGACCCTTTTCATCTGCAGTTTTCAGACCAAGATCACCAGCAAATTTAAAGATTGAATTTATTCCGGGAATTTGTTTAATAGATGCTGCCATCGTTGGCGAAATAAATCCTGAACCCATTAAAATCAAAAACGCAGAAGCTACAGCTATTATTGTTTTACCCGCTCTATTTTTATTGCGAGTGGCTATAACTCTGGAATTTGCTGCTTTACTGTTTACTTCAGCATATTTCTCCATAGTACGCTCAACTAAATCTACTTCAATAGGTGTTTCTCTAATCAAACTTTGTAATTGATTAAAATCTTTATCCTCCAGTTTTATACGAGTGTTCATAGATTTTTCCTCCTTCTATTTTTTGCTGAATCAATTTTTTTCGAATTCGTTCATATTTTTTTCGAATGGTAGTGGGTTTAATGTCCATAATCGAAGCTATTTCGTCATAGCTATATTCCTCAAGAGAACGAAGTAAAAGAATTTGCCTTTCTTCCATATTTAGATTGTCTAATAAATCATGGATCAGATCGGTATATTCATTTTCCATCTTGTAGTCATTATTTATCTCGTATTGCATTAAGGATTTATAACGTTTGCTTCTTATCTTAAGTAGATCTGTACAATGATTTCGCGCTATTGTATAAAGCCAAGCTGAAAAAGAGACATTGTAAGAAAAACGCGTTATATTCTCCAACCCTTTAATAAAAATATCTTGAGCAGCATCCTCAGCCTCTTCATGACTTTTAAGTAAATAATAGCAATATAAAAAAATACGTTTTTGAAAGCGACTTATAATATAAGCGTAAGATGGAATATCCCCTAACTTTATTCTCTCCAGTACGGACATTAATTCGCTATCATCCATATTTGATTGATTCATCTTTATCCCCCCTTTCAAAATATACAACTGAAAAACATGGGCTTTTGTGACAAAGGAGAAAATTCCTTTTCGTTCATACCTTCTATTTCAAGGAAAAAGATATTTCCATCTATATGCTAAACTGGGTATCTCCCTTCTAGTCAAATCAGTTGATTCATGTTAAAATAAAAAGTCGTTTGTTACTGCTGTATTACGGTTTATGCAATGACCTTTGTTAATAAATGACGTGCTTTTGTTTAAACATAATTAGGAAATATATATGTAGAGAGGTGAATTCCCTTGTTGGACCGATTGCAATCCCTTGCGGACCGTTATGAAAAGTTAAGCGAGCTGCTCTGCGATCCCGATGTTGCAAACGACTCGAAAAAGTTGAGGGATTATTCCAAAGAACAATCCGATTTGCAGCCTGCTTACGAGGCCTTTGTTGAATATAAAAATGTGATTGACGAGCTTGACGCTGCCAAGACGATGCAGGGCGAAAAGCTGGATGATGAGATGCGTGAAATGGTGAAGATGGAAATCGACGAACTTAGCGCACGTCAGCAGACACTTGAAGAGACGATCCGCGTTCTGCTTCTGCCGAAGGACCCGAATGACGATAAGAACGTTATTGTCGAAATTCGCGGAGCGGCAGGTGGTGATGAGGCGGCACTGTTCGCTTCGGATCTATACCGGATGTACACCCGTTATGCGGATACCCAAGGCTGGAAGGTTGAGTTAATGGACGTCAACTCGAATGATCTCGGCGGATTTAAGGAAGTTATCTTCTTGATCAACGGCCGCGGTGCTTACAGCAAAATGAAGTTTGAAAGCGGAGCACACCGGGTACAACGTATTCCGACAACGGAATCGGGCGGCCGCATTCATACGTCCACCTCGACAGTTGCGGTTATGCCGGAAGCTGAAGAAGTGGATATCGAAATCCATGATAAAGATATTCGTGTGGATACATTCTGTTCCAGCGGTGCAGGCGGACAATCCGTTAACACGACGAAATCTGCGGTACGTGTCACGCACGTTCCAACAGGTATCGTTGCGACATGTCAGGACGGAAAGTCACAGAACTCCAACAAAGATAAGGCGCTGCAGGTACTTCGTACCCGTATCTATGATATGATGCGTCAGGAAGAAGAAGCAAAATATTCCGGCGAGCGTAAGAGCAAGGTAGGTACTGGCGATCGCAGTGAGCGGATCCGTACGTACAACTTCCCGCAAAGCCGTGTGACGGATCACCGGATCGGCTTGACTTTGCACAAGCTGGATCAGGTGATGAACGGAGAAATTGAGGAAATCGTTTCAGCCTTGACCCTTGCGGAGCAAGCAGAAATGATGGATAGAGGAGAATAACGCTTTGGAGCGGAAATTATTCGTATCGACGCCGGAGCGCAGCATAAGAGAAGCCTATATAGAGGCTTCTTCTTTTTTAGAAAACTGCGGCGTACTGGAGCCGCAGCGTAATGCCCAGTTGCTGCTGGAGTTTGTGCTTAGGTTGACCGGTACAGCCTACTATATGGCGCTGCCGGAAATCTTCCCAGAGGAGCGGCGCACAGCATGGGAAGAGGCCGTTAACCAAAAGGGAGACGGTGTGCCTGCGCAGTATATAATCGGAGAGCAGGAGTTTTATGGTCTTCCCTTTGAGGTGACATCGGCCGTACTCATTCCACGTCCGGAAACAGAGCTGCTGGTAGAGGCCGTGCTGAAGCATGCCGACATGGCATCCAGGCTTACGGTCTTGGATATCGGTACCGGGAGCGGCGCCATTGGTGTGAGCTTGGCGCTGAAATCGCCCAAGTGGCAGGTACTTGCTAGCGATATTTCTCCGGAAGCACTTCAGGTGGCCGAGCGTAATGCGAAGCGATTAGGTGCGATTGTAGAATTTCGCCAAGGGAATCTGTTGGAGCCGTTTGCTGGTCTTGCACCCGATATTTTGGTGTCCAACCCACCTTATATTCCGGCGGAGGATATTGAAGAGCTGCAGCCGGAAGTTCGGGATCACGAGCCGCGCACCGCACTTGACGGCGGTGAGGATGGCTTAAATCCTTACCGGATTATGATGGAACAGCTGCCTCTATTGGCATCAACGCCGCGCATCATTGCCTTTGAGCTTGGCATGGGCCAGGCGGAAGATGTGGCAGACCTGCTGCGTTCGACAGGATATTGGAACCGTATCATTACGGTCCCGGACCTTGCTGGTATTGATAGACATGTATTGGGAATTTCGCTGTAATTGTCATTCGGCCCTTTTTTTCTTACAATAGTAAGTATGAATGTTAAATTGCCTTCAGGGCGCAGGTGGAGCGTGAAGCTCCGGCACAGGGGGACCGAAGATGCTTCAAAAGATTAAAAAGATTGATTTTGTTATAGTGGCTGTATTGGTCATGTTGATGATTATTAGTATTACGTCGATATACAGTGTTACCAAGGGAGATGTGAAATTTGATGGCTCCCATGTCAAGATGATTCTATATTATATAGTAGGTTTTATTGCCTTTTTTGGAATGAGCTTACTGGATTTTCGTTTTCTAATGAAATATGCGTGGTATATTTATTTTGGTGGTTTAGCACTGCTACTGTTTGTCATGTTTTTCGGGGCAACCATAAACGGTTCGCAGGGCTGGATCTCGCTTGGTTTCGCCAGCTTGCAACCGGCCGAGATGTTCAAGCTTGTTTTGATTATTATTCTCACGTACGCACTAGTTCGCAAAAACAAGCCCCGACTGTCCTTTATCCAGGACGTGATCCCGGTTGGCCTGCTTGCGTTCATTCCATTCGTGCTCGTCATGGGAATAAACGACCTCGGGAATGCGCTCAGTTATGTCATTATTTTGTTGGGATTGCTTTGGATTGGCAACGTCAAATTTTCTCATGCTTTGATCGGGCTGGTTCTGGTAGGCGGCATAGCTGTAGGTGGTGCTATGGCCTATGTCCATTATCACGATGAGATTAAGGAATCCCTCGGCACGGGTTCACGCGCCCACTGGATGGAACGGATAGATCCTTGGCTGGTACCGGAGAAGGCTACAGCCAAGGCAAGCTGGCATACCCATAATGCCAAGCTAGCTATAGCATCCGGCGGCATGGGCGGAAAAGGCTTTATGGAGGGAACGTCGGTGCAGTCGGGTCGCGTGCCTTACACGTATTCAGATTCCATCTTTGTGCAGATCGCGGAGGAATACGGATTTATCGGTTCTTCTGTGCTGCTGCTTTTGTATTTTGTTTTGATTCACCGGATGATTCTGATCTCACTGGAGTGCCGGGAACGTGCGGGTCCATTTTTGATCGTCGGCATTATATCGATGTTCTTATACCAGATCTTTGAGAACATCGGTATGTTTATTGGTCTTATGCCGCTGACGGGAATTACGCTGCCGTTTATCAGTTTCGGGGGAACGTCACTCGTCATCAGCATGGCCAGTATGGGTGTGGCAATGAGTGTGAAGCTGCATGGACGGGAGATTGATGAAGATCTGCCGGAGCCGAGCACGCATCGGACAGTTGCCAAGCAAAGCTAGAACCAGTTAAATAGAAAATATATGAATTTCAGTACACTCTGGTACTCTAATGATTAAGCCCTTCGGGGCTTTTTTGTTTGTTTTCTATTCTATCTTTTTAATAAAAATGCTAGATTGCACGTTTATCTCTCTCTCAGCCGGACATACTGATAGACATCATAGATTATCAGGAGAGGCGGCTAGCATAATGAGAAAACATAGCGAGACACTCCGTATTATTGTAAAACAAATGATCATGCTCTTATCCATATTGTTTATGGTTGTGATGGCTTGGGAAGGACAACGGATTGACGCGGCAGTTGCGGGAGGCCCGATTCCGGAAGAATCGATCCGGCTTCGTATTTTGGCTAACTCGGACAATCCGTCTGATCAGCTCGTCAAGCGTGAAATTCGTGATGCTGTTGTAGCTCAAATGCAGAGATGGGTTTTAGAATTGGACAATCCGCAAAGCCTGGAGGAAGCAAGAGAGTTAACACGGAATCATCTGCCAGAAATTGAGCGGTTGGTTGGGGAAGAGCTATCCAAGCGTGGAATCACTTATGCTTATGATGTGAATTTGGGAACCGTGCCGTTCCCGACAAAGCTTTACGGTGGAACTGTGTATCCTGCGGGGGAATATGAAGCTGTCCGGATTACACTGGGTGAAGGCAAAGGCCAGAACTGGTGGTGTGTGCTTTTCCCGCCGCTTTGCTTCATTGATGCAGGCAGTGGCGATGCGGCTGCCCAGCCCGTAGACAACGCAGTAAGAACGGCTTCAGTGCAAGCCGACGACAAGAATGCTTCGGAGGAACGGGGCAATGCTGCTTCAAGTGAGCCTGAGGTGCGGTTTTTCCTATTCGACTTCTTCATCAGTTTGTGGGATTGGATTGTCGGGTTGTTCTAGGCTGCTGGTCAATTCTTCATCGTCATTGGTAGCGAAATATGATACAATTTCAAGCAGAAGAGTGCTTTCTCTTTAGCGAAGGGGCCGCCATGAGGCTGCCGGGGCTGGAGGTTACAAGCGCTTTTTCTTTTGGATAAATGGTGATAGCAATCCATTCTGGCTTGGTGTTTGAGCATGCTGCCGAGCTAGGTGATCTATAATAAAGAAAGCTTGGGATAATAATGGAACGAAAAGAGAACGGGAATCTGGAACAGGGCCTTCACGCCGGGGGTAAGGTTACGAAACTGTGGCGGGTGTGCGTCGATCATGAAGCCGGAGCAGCAGCTTCTGCTACCGTACAACCACTGGTCGGCGGCGCAGATCATGAGCAGGCGGGATTTCCCTTATGGGCTTTGGGATCAGATGATGCCATAGCTCTAAATGAGGCTGGTGCGGTGCTTGCGGGCGGAGGGACTGTAGCTTTTCCAACGGAAACGGTATATGGTCTCGGTGCGGATGCCCGAAATACAGCTGCGGTGGAACAGATTTTTGCTGCAAAAGGGCGCCCTTCCGATAATCCGCTTATTGTGCATATTTCTGATACGTCTCAGTTGGACGAGCTCGTGCTGGGAGTGAATGATACGGAGCGGCGGTTGATGGAGGCTTTTTGGCCGGGACCGTTAACACTGGTCCTGCCGGTGAAGCCCGGCGCGGTATCTCCGCGCGTGACGGCTGGACTAGATACGGTTGCGGTCCGCATGCCGGATCACAGGGTGGCGCTGGCACTGATCAGCGCCGCAGACTGTCCGGTTGCTGCGCCAAGCGCAAACCGTTCAGGCCGGCCAAGCCCTACGCTGGCTGGCCATGTGTTTGAGGATCTGGCCGGTGCCATCGACGGCATTCTCGACGGCGGCCCCGCGGGGGTCGGCGTCGAGTCGACGGTCGTCCAGGCTGGCCAGGACGGTACTGTGACGGTGCTGCGCCCCGGCGGCGTCACGGAAGAGCAGCTTGCCGCGCTCGCGGCAAGCGTGCAGCGCGACCCGGCGCTTGCGCGCGCCGGGAGCGCAGACAGCCCGGCGCCACGCTCGCCGGGCATGAAGTACACGCACTACGCACCCAAGGGTGCCCTGTGCATCGTCCAGGGGCGGACGGCTGATGCCGTGTCCGCCAAGATCCAGGCCGAGCTTGACGCCGCCGGAGCGCGCGGGGAGACGACCGGTGTGCTGTCGTTCGACGAGCACATCGGTCGCTACCGCGCGGACGTTGCCGTCTCGCTCGGCAGCCTGGCCGCACCGGAGGAAGCGGCACACCGGCTCTACGCCGGGCTGCGCCAATTCGATGAAGCAGGCGCGACCTTTATCCTGGCAGAATCCTGCCCGGATAAAGGTCTTGGCGCCGCGGTGATGAACCGGCTGCTGAAGGCGGCGGGTCATCATATTATATTTGCGTCCGATGATGGGCTTGCCTCAGATTAGGCGAGCGCGACACAGGCATGAATCCGTCCACAAGGGTTTTAGGCATCATTCCCCCCTTGTCCGCATATGGTGTACAAGACCATAGGGACTTGGGGGAAAAAGGCATGTTGGAAACGTCTGTCCAGTTAGGGCAACTCGCGACGATCCTGATTATGGCCGTGGCGCTGGGCTTGGATGCATTTTCACTCGGTATCGGTGTTGGAATGAGAGGCATCCGCCTGAAACATGTCCTGATCATCAGCCTGCTGATCGCCTTATTCCACACGCTGATGCCGCTGCTCGGTTTGTTTGCTGGTCGTTATGTTGGCGTTTTGCTCGGACAAGTTACGGGGCTCGCTGCAGGAGGCCTGCTTGTGCTGCTGGGGGGACATATGATCTGGAACTCTTTTCGCAAAGAGGAAGGTCGGCCGGTGAATCACACCACGCTGCTCGGAATGCTTCTGTTTTCGCTTAGTGTCAGTATCGACTCTTTTTCGGTAGGGGTTTCGCTTGGCATGTTCGTGAATGATACGGCGATCATTGTAACTTCTTTCGGCGTGATCGGAGGCTTAATGTCGATTTTCGGACTGATGCTCGGCCGGAAGGCGGGTAGCAGACTCGGTGAATATGGAGAAATGACCGGCGGTGTCATTTTGCTGGCATTTGGTTTGATGTTTATATTTTGATACAATGACGGCAGTAAAAGATACACTTTCGGGGAGGTGGAGACCGTGAAAAACATATTGTTCGTCTGCACCGGCAACACCTGTCGCAGTCCTATGGCTGAAGGTATGCTGCGCAAGCTCGCCAAGGGGAGAGGGATTCCGCTTGAAGTTCGTTCCGCAGGTGTTTCGGCTGCAGAAGGAATGCCAATCTCACGTCATGCTGAAGCAGTACTCCGCGATCAGCAGATTAAGGACGGTATGTCCTCTAAGCCACTGAGTATGGATCTTGTCGAGTGGGCAGATCTGATTCTGACATTGACGTTATCCCATAAGCAGTATGCGATTCGTCAGTTTCCTTATGCGGCGGACAAGGTTCATACGCTAAAAGAATACGTCGAGAATGATGTGCAGGTGCTTACGGATCTGCAGGAGCAGGACAGTCTGCTGGCATCCATGGAGATGATGAGATCCCTTGGCATTGAGCTTCAGGAGAAAGACAAGGTTCGGTTAATCGAGCTGCGTCAGCGTATTCCGAGTTTTGATATTTCCGATCCGTTCGGAGGTTCGCTGGAAGAGTATGAGGAAACTGCGGCAGAAATCCGTTCAGCGCTGTTCCGATTGCTGGACAAGCTGGAGAGAGAGTAAGTAACGTGATTTGCGGCTGTACAGTTCCCGTTATAGTTGAAGTCATTTACCGATCATAATTATGAATAAATATTCGTTGCTTTTCTTTTCCGTATGTTTTAAGATGAAGGGGAAAAACACGGATTCCGGTGTAACTGGCGACGAAGTGGATGAAACCACGATGGAGCACCGGAACATACGGCCGGTCGCCTGGGCAAAGAGCAATTGGTGCACGATACACGTGCGCGGACTGCTCTTTTTTTCGTCTTTTGCTAACAATTTGGGTTATAATGAAACAAGTTGTTGTACGAGCATTTTGCAAAAGTGCCGACACAAAAGATGAAACATACGAGGAGGTTTTTCATATGAAAATCGCATTGGGCACGGATCATGCAGGTATTCGTTTGAAAGAGGAAATTACGGAGGTCATTCGGAATCTCGGGCATGAGGTCGAGGACTTGGGCTGCGGCTGTTCCGACTCGGTAGATTATCCTGACTTTGCGCTTCCGGTATGTGAAAAGGTCGTATCCGGAGAAGCTGACCGTGGAATTCTGATCTGCGGAACGGGAATCGGCATGAGCATTGCGGCGAATAAGGTTCCAGGAATTCGCTGTGCGCTGACACATGATGTATTTTCGGCAAAAGCTACCCGCGAGCACAATGATAGCAACGTGCTGGCACTTGGTGAACGAGTGGTGGGCCCCGGCCTTGCAGCAGAAATCGTTACAGCTTGGCTGACGACAGATTTCAGTCAAGGTGAGCGGCATGTTGGCAGGGTGAACAAAATCAAGGCCATTGAGGAACGCTATCTGAAGGGATAAGCTCGTACTGCAGGGATGAACGGTAACTAAGTAACCTAAGTAACTTAAGTAACTAAGACATCAGGCAGTTGGCTTTCAGACTATCGCATCCAAGGAGGGCTGAAACACATGACAGATTACCCGGTTGACCATGCTTTGAGAGAACAAACGGTAACGATTATGCGGGAATTGGCTGAGGCTGCAGGTCTCAGGGCAGGCAAGGTGCTGGTCGTCGGGACCAGCACAAGTGAAATCACCGGCCGCCGGATTGGTACCGGCGGTGTGCTGGAGACCGCGCAACAGGTGCTGAACGGAATCGCAGAGGTACAGGCTGAGTTCGGTTTCGATACGGCTTACCAGTGCTGCGAGCACCTGAACCGTGCGCTTGTTGTGGAACGGAAACTACTCGAGCGATTGGGACTGACGGAAGTAGCTGCAGTACCCGTTCCTAAAGCGGGAGGATCTATGGCGTCTGCCGCTTACCGGAGCTTCGATGATCCGTGTCTGGCTGAGAGCATCTCCGCTCATGCGGGTATCGATATTGGTGAGACGATGATCGGCATGCATCTGCGCCGTGTTGCGGTACCATTTCGACCGAGTATTCGGTATATCGGGAAAGCTCGTGTGACAGCGGCATTGACGAGACCGAAATTGATCGGTGGAGAGCGGGCTGTATATCGGATGGAGCAGGAGATTGATAGGGCGGCATGTGATTAGACGTAGTTGTGATTGATGATTAACCATATATTATTTTTTAATTTAGGGAGGATACGAATATGATGGAACATTTGCGCAAGAGTGACCCGGCAGTACTGGAAGCGATGGATTTGGAACTGAAGCGCCAACGCAGTAACATTGAACTTATCGCTTCGGAGAACATTGTTAGTGAAGCTGTTATGGAAGCGATGGGATCAGTGCTGACGAATAAATATGCAGAAGGCTATCCAGGCAAACGCTACTATGGCGGCTGCGAGCGCGTTGATATTGTAGAGGATCTGGCACGTGACCGTGCGAAGCAGTTGTTCGGTGCTGAGCACGCTAACGTCCAGCCTCACTCCGGTGCACAGGCGAACATGGCTGTTTATTTGGCTGCGTTGAAGCCGGGCGATACGGTACTCGGTATGAACCTGGCACATGGTGGGCACTTGACGCACGGTAGTCCTGTCAATGCATCCGGCCTTCTGTATAACTTTGTGGCATATGGTGTGCAGGAAGATACCTTCCTAATCGATTATAACGAAGTGCGTAAAGCAGCCTTCAAACATCGTCCGCGTATGATTGTTGCCGGCGCAAGCGCTTATCCGCGAACCATCGACTTTGAAGCACTGGCTTCCATTGCAAATGACGTGGGTGCCTTGTTCATGGTTGATATGGCTCATATCGCAGGGCTTGTTGCTACAGGATTGCATCCGAACCCTGTACCTCACGCACATTTCGTTACCACAACAACTCACAAAACACTGCGCGGACCGCGCGGCGGCTTGATTCTGTGCAAACAGCCATGGGCTGCAGCTATCGACAAGGCGGTATTCCCGGGCACCCAAGGCGGACCACTTATGCACGTCATTGCATCCAAAGCAGTTGCGCTGGGTGAAGCGTTGGACCCATCCTTCAAGGAGCATGCTGAAAAAGTAGTGAAGAACGCCAAAGTACTTGCGGACACACTGATTTCTGAAGGGCTTAACATCGTATCCGGCGGAACCGATAACCACCTGATGCTGGTGGATACCCGTAATTTGGACATTTCCGGTAAAGATGCTGAGAAAGTGCTAGATTCTATCGGTATTACCGTGAACAAAAACGCGATTCCATTTGACCCTACAAGTCCGTTTGTAACAAGCGGTATCCGGATCGGTACCCCAGCTGTGACTTCCCGTGGCATGGATGAGGAAGCTATGGCTACGATCGGCAAAATTATAGCTATGGTCCTCCGTCAGCCGAAGGACGAGGCAACACTCGCAAAAGCTGGTCGTATGGTAGCTGAATTGACAGAGAAATATCCGCTGTATCCGCAATTGAAATACTAATCAATGCAACTTGGTTAGGTGAGGTAATGTAAGGCGCTCTTCGGGCCCCGTCTTCGTAGAAGACGGGGCTTTTGGTTCTTTCAGCACGATTTGGCATCTTTTTGAACAGAATGGAAACGATAGTATAATGCCAGGTTTTGCTAATGCGCCCTGACTTTTTAGAGCGCAAGAAACATGATGGATACAGGTGTAAAATCACCACGGGGAATGATATAATAGACAAGATTTATGGAGCTCACTAGATTTTACGCCCATATTGAACAAGCAGAAACGATTTCGTTGTCCTTTTCCAAAGGGCGATGACGTTTCTGCGAGAAATATAAGAAAGTATAAAATTCCATTTTATGCCTTCTTATATTTTAACATATCGTAACCAACCGGAGGGACCTGACATGGGAAAATTGGTGATTTGTGATCACCCATTGATTCAACACAAACTGACATTTATCCGCGATATGCGGACCAACACGAAAGATTTTCGCGAGCTGGTTGACGAAGTGGCCACACTGATGGCTTATGAGATAACCCGCAGTATTCCGCTGGAATCGATTTCCGTGCAAACTCCGGTAGCTGAGACCGAAGGAAAGGTTATTTCCGGCCGCATGCTGGGTCTGATTCCGATTTTGCGTGCCGGTCTGGGTATGCTTGACGGTGTCGTTAAACTGCTGCCTGCAGCTAAGGTAGGCCATGTGGGCCTGTTCCGCGATCCTGAGACCCTGCAGCCGGTGGAGTACTACACGAAGCTTCCAACGGATGTAACAGAGCGAGAGTTGATCGTCATTGATCCGATGCTCGCGACGGGAGGATCCGCTATTGCGGCAATCGACGTCCTGAAGAAACGTGGCTGCACGCAGATCAAGATGATGAACCTGGTGGCTGCACCTGAGGGTGTTAAAGCTGTACAAGAAGCGCATCCCGATGTTGATATCTATGTAGCTGCTTTGGACAAGGGTCTGGATGATCATGGTTATATCATTCCTGGACTAGGTGATGCAGGAGACCGACTTTACGGAACCAAGTAACAACGTGTACGTATAAGTATGGAATGTATGTAAAGAGGGGGAAGCGAACATGTCTAAAGTGAAAGTGATGACCATATTCGGCGTTCGTCCTGAAGCAATCAAAATGGCGCCGCTCATTCTAGAATTGCAGCGTCACCCCGAGCATATTGAATCGGTGGTCTGCGTTACGGCGCAGCACCGTCAAATGCTCGATCAGGTGCTGGATGTGTTTAAGATTGTCCCGGACTACGATCTAGATGTAATGAAAGACCGGCAGACACTGAATGAGATAACAATCCGGGTGCTGGAAGGTCTGGAGCCGGTTCTGCGGGAAGCTAAGCCTGATATCGTGTTGGTGCACGGTGATACGCTGACGACGTTCCTCGCTAGCTACGCGGCGTTTTTACAGAAAATTCAAGTAGGGCATGTGGAAGCGGGGCTTCGTACATGGAACAAGCTCTCCCCGTACCCGGAAGAGATGAATCGCCAACTAACTGGCGTTCTCTCGGATATTCATTTCGCTCCAACGGATTGGTCTGCGGATAACCTGCGTAAAGAGAACAAAAACGAGTCAACCATTTACGTCACAGGCAACACAGTAACAGATGTGTTTCAATATACGGTACAGCCCGATTACACACATCCCGTTCTGGACTGGGCGTCAGGCAAACGTCTGATTCTCATGACAGCGCATCGGCGTGAATCCCAGGGAGAGCCGCACCGCAATATTTTCCGTGCAATTAAGCGTATAGCGGATGAGTTCGAGGATATCGCGATTGTTTATCCGGTGCATCCGAGCCCTGCGGTCAAGGAGCCTGCACACGAAATCTTGGGCAGTCATCCTCGCATCAAGCTTATCGACCCGCTGGATGTGGTAGATTTTCATAACATCTATGCCCATACGCACCTGATCTTAACGGATTCTGGTGGTATGCAGGAGGAAGCTCCTTCGTTCGGCGTGCCTGTATTGGTGCTTCGCGACACGACAGAACGGCCGGAAGGCATAGATGCTGGAACGCTTGAATTGGTAGGAACGCACGAAGAGGATGTTTATGGGCGGACAAAGGCTCTGCTTACCGATAAAGAGCTGTATGAATCCATGAGTCAGGCAGCAAATCCTTACGGTGACGGCCATGCTTCCGAACGCATTGTCAATGCGATTTTGCACCATTTTGGTGTTGTAAGTGATCGTCCAGAAAAATTTCACAGAATGTTCACAAAATCATAAATAAGTGGCTTCTGGTGACAAAGTTCACAGCATACAGTTGTACTGTACGGTTCTGGCGGCGTTTTGCGCAAGTCAGATTGCGTAAAACGCCTGATTTTACACGCTAAAATGGAGTTGTCGATTGATTGACAAAGCCTTGTTATATTCAGTAAAATGAGTTGGGATTAGAGGTTTATATGAAAAATCCGAATAGTCAAGAACACCCTTGGTTGATTGCACTTTATATTAGTGGTGCCGGTGGTTTGCTGGCAGTTTACATCCTTATCGGTTTTTTTGGAGGGAAGTGGCTGGCTGAAATGCTGGACGGGCCCAGATACTGGCTTGCGATTGGAACCGTTACAGGGCTCTTTGTAGGGATTTTGAATATTGCTCTTCTCATTAAAAAGTTTTTGGGGGCGCAAAGTGAATGATTTGACGACATCCATTGTGAACGCTGTAACGAGAGTGACACTGCTCTTATTGTCCGTCTTCTTCATGGGATGGGCTTTATATGTCGACTATCGCCCGATTTTTGTAGGACTTATATTGGGTTTGGTAGGCGGCTTGATCAATGTTCGCTTTCTTTCCTTTAAAGTGCGGCAGTTGGCTGACTTGGCAATTAGCCAGGAACGTAAACGGTTCAGCTTTGGATTTGTCACAAGACTTTGCATCGCGTTTCTGATTGTGATGATTGCGGCGAAGCTCGAGCAAGTATCGCTCGGTGCAACCATTGCCGGACTGTTCATCCCCCAGCTGTTGACCATTCCAGTCAGCATTATTGTTAGCTTGCGAAACAAGAATTGATTAGCGCTAATTGGAAAGGGGTGAAAACAATTAAATGCATGAATCACCAATTATTAAACTTGGCGGATTTAATCTAGATCTGTCGGCCGTGCTAATGCTTTTGGTAACCGGGATTATTGTATTTGTACTGGCACGGTTATCAGTTCGAAATCTATCCGTAGAAAACCCTTCCAAGCTTCAAAATTTTATGGAATGGGTCGTTGAATTTGTACAAGGTATCGTATCGAGTGCCATGGATCTGAAAAAGGGCAAACCATACATATCGCTTGGGTTGACCCTAATATTATTCATCTTTGTAGCTAACCTGTTGGGATTGCCGTTTTCTGTAATCACCGATTTACCGGCGGATTTCGAAGTTTTCGGTAAACCGATTTTAGCTACAATCGGGCTTGAGGCTGGTCACTTTGCACATGTATTGTGGTGGAAGTCGCCAACAGCAGACGTATCGGTTACCGCGGGACTGGCTCTTATCGTCTTCCTACTCATGAACTACTTGGGTCTGAAGTTGAATCGCAAGCACTATCTGAAGCATTACATTGAGCCGTACCCTGTATTCCTGCCACTGAACATTATTGAGAACCTGGCGAAGCCGGTCGCACTGGCCATTCGTTTGTTCGCTAACATTTTTGCTGGTGAGGTATTGATTACGGTTATTCTGAAGATGGGATTCTTAGGAATTCCGTTCATGGCAGTATGGCAAGGCTTCAGTATATTCATTGGTGCATTGCAAGCCTTTATCTTTACCATCTTGACTATGGTATACATCGCACAAACAACGATTCACGAAGAAGAAGCGCATTAATAAACTCCTAAGAAATTCAGGCGCGTATAGCGAAGAATTTCAGCAGAGATATATTATATTACTACAAATTTGAACCAATTTTAAGGAGGATATTTAATAATGGAATATTTGGCAGCAGCTATTGCAGTAGGTTTGGGCGCATTGGGCGCAGGTCTTGGTAACGGTATGATCGTAAGTAGAACAGTAGAATCCATCGCTCGTCAGCCAGAAGCACGCGGACCATTGCAAACAACGATGTTTATCGGTGTTGGTATCGTCGAGGTAGTACCACTCGCTGCTACCGTTATCGCTTTCTTGATCATGTTTTCTTAATAACATTACAACGGTTTGGCGGGGAGGGCCGATGCCATCCGCGCCTTCGTTTTGTTAAGAACTGCACTTCGCAATAGTGGAAAGGAGTGACTTCAATGACAGTATTATGGGAGAATATTGTAATCACAATTCTAGCATTTGGTATTCTATATTTTCTGCTTCACAAGTATGCGTTCAACAAGCTGTTCGCCATTATGGAGAAGCGTCGTGAATTAGTCATGAGCCAAATGAATGAAGCTACCCAGACCCGGGAGCAAGCAATTACTTATGTTGAACAACAGAAGCAGGCGCTTGAGCAAGCTCGTCAAGATGCGCATGAAATCATCGAACGTTCTAAGCAAACTGGCAACAAACAGGCTGAACAGATCCTGGAACTCGCTAACGAAGAAGCGAACCGTATCAAATCAGAAGCTGTGCGCGACATTGAAAGTGAGAAGAACAAGGCGGTTGCTGCACTTCGCGAGGAGCTGGGCAGTGTATCTGTTAAGATCGCTTCTAAACTGCTTGAGCGGGAAGTGAAGAACGATAACGTACAGGAAGAATTGGTGGATCAATACCTTAAAGAGGTAGGAGGCAGACCATGAGCCAAGAAACGGTAGCAGCCAAGCGGTATGCGCGGGCGCTGTTCGAAGTAGCGGCTCAGCAGCAGAAGGGTCTGGAAGTGGAACAGGAATTGAGAGTAGTTGTATCGGCTATCGAAGGAGACGCTGACATACAGAAATTCATCTCCACCCCCAATATTCCCCGTTCGGTTAAGATGAATGCCTTGAACAAGGCACTCGCAGGAAAAATATCGAAGCCTGTTCTGAACACAATTGAGCTGCTTCTGGAAAAGGGACGCACAGATCTGTTCGCTGAACTGCTGAACAGCTATGTGAAAATTCAGGGAGCTAGCCTCGGAATGGCCGATGCCGCAGTATACTCCACATACCCTCTGAGTGATCAGGAGAAGGAGCAAGTGGCTGCAGAATTCGGACAGATGGCACAGCAAAAAATCCGCGTGACCAATGTCGTTGACGAGAGTTTGCTGGGCGGCCTGAAGGTCGTCATCGGTGACAAGCTGTATGATGGCAGCTTGTCAGGCAAGCTGGAACGTCTTGAAAAGTCTTTTAACAGACAAGCATAGTAGATAGGGGTGAAAACGTTGAGTATCAGACCTGAAGAAATTAGTACTTTAATTAAAAGTCAGATTGAAGAATATAAATCCGACATTACTGTCTCTGAAGTAGGTACGGTTATTCAAGTAAGTGACGGTATTGCTCGCGTATACGGCCTGGAGAACGCTATGTCCGGGGAATTGCTAGAATTCCCGAACGGGGTCGTAGGTTTGGCGCTCAACCTTGAGGAGAGCAACGTCGGTGTTGTTATCTTGGGCCCATATACCGAGATTAAAGAAGGCGACCAGGTTAAACGTACAGGCCGCATTATGCAGGTTCCTGTTGGCGAAGCTTTGCTCGGCCGCGTTGTGAACCCGCTGGGTCAACCACTTGACGGTAAAGGCCCGATTGCGGCTACTGAATTCCGTCCAGTTGAGAGTAACGCACCAGGTGTTATCGACCGTAAATCTGTACATGAGCCGATGCAAACAGGTATCAAAGCTATTGACGCAATGGTTCCAATCGGCCGCGGACAGCGTGAGTTGATCATCGGTGACCGTCAGACAGGTAAGACAACCATTGCTATTGACACGATTTTGAACCAAAAAGGCAATGGCGTGAAATGTATTTATGTAGCTATCGGGCAAAAACAGTCCACGGTTGCACAAGTTGTTGAAACATTGCGCCGTCACGGTGCTTTGGAGTACACAATCATTGTAACTGCTTCGGCTTCTGAGCCAGCTCCGTTGCAATATATCGCTCCTTATGCGGGTTGCGCAATGGGTGAGTACTTCATGTATAAAGGTGAGCACGCTCTGATTATCTATGATGACTTGTCGAAGCAAGCAGCGGCATACCGCGAATTGTCCTTGCTCCTTCGCCGTCCTCCGGGTCGAGAAGCTTATCCGGGTGACGTGTTCTATCTGCATTCCCGTTTGCTGGAACGCGCTGCGAAACTTAGTGATGAGCTCGGTGGTGGTTCATTAACCGCTCTGCCATTTATTGAAACACAAGCTTCCGACGTATCCGCGTATATTCCTACGAACGTAATCTCGATTACAGACGGACAGATCTTCCTGGAGTCCGAATTGTTCTACTCAGGTCAGCGTCCGGCGATCAACGTGGGTATTTCCGTATCCCGTGTCGGTGGATCTGCACAGATTAAAGCTATGAAGAAGGTTGCCGGCGGTATGAAACTCGACCTGGCCCAATACCGTGAACTTCAAGCATTCTCCCAGTTCGGTTCCGACCTGGATAAATCCACATTGGCTCGTCTGAACCGTGGTTCCAAGTTGATGGAAATTTTGAAACAGGGCGTAAACCAACCGCTGTCCGTTGAACAGCAGGTTGTGAGTTTATATACTGCTGTTAAGGGTTACCTCGATGATATTGAGGTTATTGATGTTCGCCGTTTCGAGAAAGAATTCTTGGCGTTTGTTAATAGCAACAGCCCAGAAATTCTGCAATCGATCCGCGATACTAAAGACTTGGTGGCGGATAACGAGAACGCACTGAAGAGTACCATTGACCAATTTAAAAAAGGCTTTGCGGCTTCGAAGTAAGCTCCTCGGCTGAGTAATAGGAGGGGAGCCGGGCAATGAATGCCCGGTATCCTCTTTCATTATATGGAATGCTGTTCTTGGCTTAGCCAAAGCTAGGTTAATGCTTAGGAAGTTAGCTTTGTCTTTGCCGAAGTTTGGTATGCTTACGAAATAACTTTGGCTCGCCAAAGTTTAGTTTACGCTTTCGAAGTTAGCTTTGGCTTCGCCAAAGCAGGTCTGTGCTTACGAAGTAACTTTGGCCTAGCCAAAGTTTAGTTTACGCTTTCGAAGTTAGCTTTGGCCTTGCCAAAGCTTGGTCTATGCTTACGAAGTAACTTTGGCCTAGCCAAAGTTTTGAGGTGGTGAAAACATGGCAAGAGGATTACGTGACATTAAACGGCAGATCAAGAGTATCCAGAACACCAAGCAGATCACCAAAGCAATGGAGATGGTTGCCGCTGCCAAGCTTAGAAAAGCGCAAGAGAAGGCAACTTCCGCCCTTCCTTACTCGGAAAAGCTGAAAGAAGTGGTAGGCAGCATCGCGGCTGGAACCCAAGGGATCAGTCATCCAATGCTGGAGAAGCGCCCAGTTAAGAAAACCGGTTACTTGGTCATTACCTCGGACCGCGGCCTTGCCGGTGCGTCGAACTCCAATATTTTGCGTAAAGTATCGGCTGTTCTAGCAGAACGCCATCAGTCTAAGGATGAGTACTCCATCTTCGTTATCGGACGTAAGGGCCGTGATTACTTCCGCCGCCGTGATCTCCCGGTTGTGGAAGAGCTGACAGAATTGTCTGACAGTCCTACTTACGCGGACATCAAGTCCATCGCGAACGCGGCAGTACGTCAATATGAGTTGGGTCAGATTGATGAGCTCTTTATTTGCTACAACCGTTTCGTGAATGCTTTGACTCAGGATCCGGAAGTGGATCAATTGCTTCCAATGGAGAACATTGGGGGCGGAGTGAACGTATCGAGCTACGAATATGAGCCATCACCAGAAGGTGTATTGGAGATTTTACTTCCGAAATACGCGGAGACGCTCATTTTCAGTGCGATGCTGAATGCAAAAGCAAGTGAGCTTGGTGCTAAGATGACAGCAATGGGAGCAGCTACGAAAAACGCAAGTAAGATGATTTCCGAGCTTACTCTTACGTATAACCGTGCCCGTCAGGCTGCGATTACACAGGAAATTTCCGAGATTGTGGCCGGTGCCGACGCTCAATAATTTTTATAATTAATAGATACTGTTACGGATATACGGCACGATGTGCCGCTTTACGATGATCGTTCGCTATATAAGGCGAGCGGGTAGGAGGGAAAACGAAAAGATGAACAAAGGACGCGTTGTCAGCATTACAGGCGCTGTAGTTGACATTGAATTTCAGCGCGGTCAGCTTCCCGAGATCTTTAACGCCATCAAAATTGAAGGCACCGTGGAAGGCGGCCGTTCTATTGATCTGACTTTGGAAGTATCCAACCATTTGGGTGACAATCTGGTTCGTTGTATCGCGATGTCGTCGACAGACGGTCTCACTCGCGGTCTGGAAGCCGTAGATTTGGGTGCACCTATTACAGTTCCTGTAGGATCCGCTACCCTTGGTCGTGTATTTAACGTACTGGGTGAGCCTATCGATAATGCAGGTGAGGTAGTTTCTGAGACTAGCAACCCGATTCACCGTGAGGCACCAGCTTATGACGAGCTCTCCACACAAGCAGAAATGCTTGAAACTGGAATCAAGGTTATCGACTTGCTGGCTCCATATCAAAAAGGTGGTAAAATCGGCCTTTTCGGTGGTGCAGGTGTAGGTAAAACCGTTGCGATTCAGGAACTGATCAACAACATTGCTCAAGAGCATGGCGGTATTTCCGTATTTGCGGGTGTCGGCGAGCGTACCCGTGAAGGTAATGACCTGTATCATGAGATGAATGATTCCGGCGTTATCAGCAAAACAGCAATGGTGTTCGGACAGATGAACGAGCCTCCGGGCGCACGTCTTCGTGTAGCTTTGACAGGTTTGACCATGGCTGAATACTTCCGTGATCAGGAAGGAAAAGACGTTCTCCTGTTTGTCGACAACATTTTCCGTTTCACTCAAGCAGGTTCTGAAGTATCCGCCCTCCTTGGCCGGATGCCTTCCGCGGTAGGTTACCAGCCAACGCTGGCATCTGAAATGGGTCGTCTGCAAGAGCGGATTACGTCTACGAAAAAAGGTTCCGTTACTTCCATTCAAGCAATCTACGTACCGGCGGATGACTATACAGATCCAGCTCCGGCTACGACGTTTGCTCACTTGGATGCAACAACCAACCTGGAGCGTAAAATTTCCGAGAAGGGTATCTACCCAGCGGTGGATCCACTTGCTTCCAGCTCACGGATTCTGGCGCCTGAAATTGTCGGCGAAGAGCATTACAATGTAGCTCAAGGCGTTAAACAAATTCTTGCCCGCTATAATGAGCTTCAAGATATTATCGCGATCCTAGGTATGGATGAGCTGAGTGAGGACGATAAAGCAATCGTTTCCCGTGCTCGTCGTATAGAACGTTTCCTTTCCCAACCGTTCCACGTAGCGGAGGCGTTTAACGGGATGCCAGGTACTTACGTGCCTGTTAAAGAAACCATACGCAGCTTCAAAGAGATTCTGGATGGTAAGCACGACAATCTTCCGGAAGCTGCTTTCCTGTTCGTCGGCACAATCGAAGAAGCAGTAGAAAAAGCAAAAACTATGTAAGCTGACGCTCCGTGATCGGCGGGCCGTCCGTACAACTACGAACGACGCCTGCTACGCGAGTTTTCTGCGGAAAACGGTGAGGAGGGATGGAAGTGAGCACCTTTTTGTTAGAAATCGTAACACCGGACCGTCTCGTTTATTCCGAGCAGGTTAACAGTGTTACGGTGCGCGGGGTCGAAGGGGAACTGGGAATTTTGCCAGGACACATCCCGTTTGTAACTCCACTTCAGGTAGCGCCTTTGTTCGTGAAGGTCGGAAACGAAAGAACCCCTTTTGCTGTACAAGGGGGCTTTGTGGAAGTTCGAAAGGATAAGGTTGTTATTTTGGCGGAGAGCGCTGAGAGAGCGGGAGAAATCGATCTGGAGCGTGCTGAAGCCGCGAAAGAACGTGCTGAAACCCGCCTGAATGTGCGCGGACGACAAGATGAAATCGACCACCGACGTGCTGAATTGGCTCTTCAACGGGCAATGAACCGGATTAACATATCCGACGGCAATGGACGGTAAAATTAAAGGATTAAAGGCAGTCTGCTATAAACAGCAGGCTGCCTATTTTTTTTGGGGGTAATAGCTTTATATCTTTTAAGACAAATGTGTGGACAGTCATTAAAAAATAGCTTAATAGCTAATTAATTCATTTATGTGACCTTCTGATCAATTTTTTTTATTTCCGAGGAAATGGTATGAGAAAGTACTGGATTCTTACCGCTCTGACAAGTATTATAGAAGAGTCGGTCCTTTTTGAGGATGATATATATCGAATTAATGGAGGAGGGAGCAATGAATCAAGATATTTCGAACACTGTTACCGGTGCCGTTGGCATAAGCGGATTGTTATCTATTGTCATTTCGCTTGTCTGTATAGCGCTGGCGTGGTGGGCATTGCAAACTTTAAAGTTAGATTTGGTAATCCGCAATCCCAAAAGCCCACAGGGCAAGTTGCTGCATCTGCTGCTTGCAGTGGTGCTTGGACGTTTTGTAGCCGAATTCTTTATCGACTATGTCATGTGGAGCCAAATGATCCGATATATGTTTTAAAGCTGTGAATTAGCGCTTGTTTTAATTATTGTTTAAGTGGTTATGTCTCTGTTAGGTTGCTGAGCGTAAGATGTCGAATAAACACATTTTATTATGTCAACACTGAAAATAAGTATTCTGACCGGGCGAACTTTACGACTTCCGGACTATAACGTTCACCCGTTTATGAACTGTGTCACCAAGAATAATTTCCAGCATAGGTTACTTATACAGAGCCAGACTGCGTATAACCCGGATGTTTCTCATAAAGATATCAGGAACATCATTAACAATTGAGGTATTAGCTTCCTGATGGCAGAAATTAGTCCTAAAATCGCTTGAAGGGCGAAAAGCATCAATGATAAGATGGAAGTTAGTGAATTGGAAATTCTTTAATCAATGAATTATATTACAGCAAAATTATGGACGCGGAGGGAAACCATGATGAGCAAATTTATCGTCCGCGGTGGCAAAAGACTGACCGGAAGCGTCAAAGTCAGCGGAGCAAAAAATTCAGTTCTTCCGATCATCGCTGCCTCTCTCTTAGGGGAAGTAGGAGAAAGTGTCATTATCGATGCGCCTCCACTTGACGATGTAATCACAATTAGCAAAGTATTGGAGTCGCTTGGTGCAGGCGTTACATATCAAGACGAAGTCATACGTGTAAATGCAGAGCACATAACTACATGTGAAGCACCTTATGAGTGGGTGCGGAAGATGCGCGCCTCTTTTTTGGTCATGGGACCACTTCTGGCACGTTTCGGTCAAACCCGCATTTCACTTCCGGGCGGATGCGCTATCGGTACAAGACCGATTGATCAGCATCTAAAAGGTTTTGAAGCGCTGGGTGCGGAGATCAGTCTCGGGCAGGGGTATATTGAAGCTAAAAGTAATGGGAGGCTTCGTGGCGCAAAGGTCTATCTGGATGTTGCCAGCGTAGGTGCTACCGAAAATATTATGATGGCTGCCACATTGGCAGAAGGCGTAACAACGATCGAAAATGCGGCGAAAGAGCCGGAAATTGTCGATTTGGCTAATTATTTGAATGGCATGGGTGCCATTATTCGCGGAGCAGGTACCGGCATCATTCGCATCGAAGGTGTCGAGAAGCTGCATGGTGTGAAGCATCATGTTATTCCGGATCGTATTGAAGCAGGAACCTTTATGGCTGCTGCCGCAATCACCGGTGGTGATGTGTATGTGGAAGGCGCTATTGCGGATCATTTGGGACCGGTGATTTCCAAAATGGAAGAAATGGGCGTAACGATTCAGCCGGATGAAAACGGAGTTCGCGTCATTGCGGATAAGCCACTGAAGGCTGTAGACGTTAAGACCTTACCATATCCGGGATTCCCTACAGATATGCAATCACAGATGATGGCTCTCCTACTCGTTTCTGAAGGCACAAGCGTGGTTACAGAAACGGTGTTTGAGAATCGCTTCATGCATGTGGATGAATTCCAGCTGATGAATGCTGAAATCAAAGTAGAAGGCCGTTCGGCCATTGTGACCGGAGGTTCCCATTTAACGGGGGCGAAGGTATGCTCAACGGATCTTCGAGCTGGCGCTGCTCTGATTTTGGCGGGACTTGTTTCGGAAGGAACGACTGAGGTTAGTGGTATTCAGCACATTGACCGGGGATATGTTCATTTGGCTGAGAAGCTCTCCGGGTTGGGCGCAGATATCTGGCGTATTTCGACAGAGGAAAAGGATTACGAAAAAGTGTCCAAGACCACTAAGACCGAAGACAGCAAGTTGTTCACAGTACAGCCGACTTGGGTGTAATAACAATCTGCAACTTCGTATGACGGAACAATGATTTTTATACGAAGGGCCCTGCCGTAATGGCAGGGTCTTTTTCGTGCGCGTAGAAAGATCCAGTTGGTGGGAATCACTGTGCTAAGCTCCCAGAGCGCAGTGCGGCGTCTGGCTTAGACATAAACCAATAGGGATGGCTACTCATTGTTTCTTGTTAGGAATACTATATGGTATAAACGATGGATTGTATCAGAGGGTTTTAAATGAAAGAAAAATATTTAAATGGTTCATGACCAAAGTTTACTGATATGTTTAACGTCTAAACGGGCTGCTATCTGTTAGCGAATGATTAAGGTCCGCGTAATGATCAAACATGATGGGAGAAGTAATGTTGTATGTTATACAACAATGCTATAAAGCCCCCTAATCAACTTGGACACTTTCAGAATAAATAATATACAATTAATTTATCTGGAGGCAGTCACTATGAGAGTACAACATAGTAAGTTCGACGAGCTGCGGATACAGGTCGTCGAAGAAGCACTTGAACGGGGGAATGTAGCACTAACAGCACGAAAACATGGCCTCTCCCCTTACTCATTATATAAATGGGTTAAACAATATCGAGATGAGGTGGAGATGACGATGAGTAGAAAGAAGAACATGGACAGACTTGAAGTTCAACCTCAAACTACAGGTGATTGGAAAGAAAAGTATGAACAAGCCACCAAGTTAATTGGGGAAAAAGAACTGGAGATAGCCATCCTCCGAGACCTTGTAAAAAAAACTCATCCACACATCCAATGGAAGTGGCCCGGCAATGGATCCTAAAAGGTTATCCGGTAAGCAAGATCCTGAAGCTGTGTAATGTGCCTCGGTCTACTTACTATTATCAACGTAAGACCACTACCAATTCAAAACAATCAAATAAATCTGGGCGCCCAAAGCCAGGTTATTCCGTCACGTTTAACGGCAAAAAAGTAAGTGATGGACGAATTAAACAGATAATCTTAAAACTTCTTGAAGGTGAAGAATCTGCTTACGGATATCGAAAAATCACTCTTGTGTTACGTAGACGGCACGCTATTAAGATCAACAAGAAAAAGGTATACCGACTTTGTAAAGAACTCGATATTCTAGGCAAACCTAAAGAGCAGAAAGCGGCCTATCCACGCCGTCTAGCTAACAATATGGAAGTAACCGGTCCGAACCAGTTGTGGCAGATGGACGTTAAATACGGCTATATTGCTGGCCTACAGCGTTACTTCTATACGGCAAGTATTATCGATGTATACGACCGCAACGTAGTGGGGCAGTATCGCGGCAAGGAGTGCCTTACAAAAAGTCTTGTTGATACGCTTTATAAAGCATTAATCAAACGAAATATCTTCTCTCAAGAGAAAGAGTTAGTAATCCGAACGGATAATGGCCCTCAGTTTAAGAGTCACAAATTTGGAAAGTTCTTCGAGACACACAAAGAATTTATTATTCATGAACGTACACCGAATCGCAGCCCAAACAAGAACGCGTTCATTGAGTCGTTTCACAGCATCTTAGAACGGGAGTGTTTTAAGCGCCATATTTTTACGGACTTTCAAGAAGCATTTATGGTGCTGGACCGATTCATGGACTTCTACAATAATCGAAGAATCCATATGAGCTTGTATGGGTACTCGCCTGTCGAATTCGCTGAAAAACTTAAGAAAAATGAAGTGAACGCGTTTAAAATCGCGGTATAGTGCGTTCACTACAAGTTCCTTTACAAAGTGTCCAATATTCGGGGGCCTGACCGAATGAACGAACAGGATGCCTGAACCTACTGATATTGTTGCAGATTCTACAACAATTCTTCCTATCTCTATTATTGTATTTTATGCAACAATTCGTCCTTCGCCGCTATAGGACAGGATAAAGTTGCGTTTTATACAACATTCACTGAATTCTGTTGGATTTCTCTCTCTTAAAAGGGTTCTATCAACTGAAAAGTTCTCATACTTATGAGTACTAGCAATTGGAGGAATAGGAGCACTTATAGAATTGGCGACGAAAACTTATGTGCTCCAATCTGCACAAAGGAGAGAGCCGAATGAAAGATTCGAAGGTTCGAATACAAATTCCGGTTACTCCGGAAAAAGAACGTCAACCGGGTAACCAGAATAACAGGCGGAAAGAGGGACTCAATGTTGTCACTGGATCAAAAACACCTGTACTGGAGTGGAAGTTTCCACCGCTTGAGAGGATGGTTGAGGGAACGGAAGATATAGATAGCTCTGAAAGCATATCATCATCAGGAAAGACTTCTGAAGAGACGGAAAAAATAGTAGATCAATCCTATGTAGAATCAACAGAGCGACTTGAACCATTGCAGGTGGTGGGCACATCTGGATCAGATACAGGAAGGACACAGGGTGACAGGTTCGGTAAGAAGGATAGGATGGAAGTAGGCTCATTGAATAACAACATAGATGCCGGAGAGTTTTCATTGGGTAGTTTGCCAATGAGTGCTGCGTATAACTCTGAGGCTGGACATTCTGGGAGTGGGGGGCATGTGGCCCCGCATCGTGCTGCTGAACAGACTAATGATAAAGTCCACGATACCCTGCTTCGCGTTGTTGCACAGCTTGCCGGTGGCGACCCTGGTGCTCCGCCTCGTGGTGTAGCCCCCGCTGCTCCGCTTGGCGGTGGGGACCCTGCTCCCCCGCCTCGTAGCGGAGACCGCGCTGCCCCGCACGGCGGCCAGCGCTCCGCGCCGCCTCCTGCCGGCGGCGGCGCACCGCGTGAGGACCGCACGTTCCGTGTGCGGCCCTCACGCTTCCGGCGCCGCGGCTTCGCCGCGCGGCGCCCTGCGGCCCCCGGCCGGCGGGTGCGGCTGCACCCCGCCGTCTGGGCCGCCGCGGGACTGCTGGCCCTTGCGCTTGCGGTGCCGCTGCTTGTGGTCGCTCCAGGCGACCACAAGCCCGCACCGCCCGCGCCCGGGCCGGCGCCCGCCTCTTCCGCCGCTCCGCAGGAGGCGGAAGAACCCACGGTGTCCGTCTACTTAACGAAGACGGACACCGTGGAGACCCTCCCGTTGGAAACCTACATTGTCGGCGTCGTAGCCGCCGAAATGCCGGCGGAATTCCAGCTGGAGGCACTCAAGGCCCAGGCCATCGCCGCACGGACATTCATCGTGCAGCGACTTAAGTCCGGCAACAAGAGCGATGTGCCGGACAACAAGAGTGATGTAACCGATACGGTCAGCCATCAGGCTTACATATCGAAGGAGAAGCTGGAGAAGGAATGGGCGGCTCTTGGCAAAGAAGGTGAGCTGGCTAAGCTGCGCCAGGCTGTGAAGGAAACGAAAGGGATTGTGATGACGTACAAGGGCAAGCCGATCACGGCTTCTTTTTTCTCGACCAGCAATGGCTATACGGAAAATTCAGAGGATTATTGGAAGAACGAGATTCCGTACCTGCGAAGTGTGGAGAGTCCATGGGACAAACAAATCTCTCCCAAATATAAATCTACCGTCCGCATGCCTCGTGACGAATTTATTGAGCGTCTGGGATTATCGGATACAGCCATTCCGGTATCAACATCAGGCGGAAGCTCTAGCTTATGGAAAGTAATCTCATACACGAAAGGGAATCGCATCCAGGAAGTGAGAGTCGGAGGCAAAAAGTTTACAGGACGAGAAATAAGAGAGAGATTGGACCTTCGCTCTAGTCAATTCAGCTGGAGTTTGAAAGACGGAGAGGTAGAGATCGTTTCCTACGGCTATGGCCACGGTGTCGGCATGAGCCAGTACGGCGCAGAAGGAATGGCAAGGGAAGGCTATAAGGCGAAGGAGATTCTGCAACACTACTATACCGGTATTTCTTTTGCCGAAACTTCAAAACTTCTCTCTTCAAAAAAATAATAGAGATGCACGTATAAAAGAGTTTACCCCGGTAACAATGATTACTGAGGTGATTGCAAATGAATGAACAGAACAAAAATAGTCAACCCCGCGAAGAAGCTCCTAAAACAGCTCAAGGAGAACCGGCGGTAACGTCGTCTTCGTGGAAAAGAATGTTGTCCAAACGGTGGGTGTTCCCGGCAGCTTATCTGGCAGCAGCGGCAATTATACTAACCCTCGTGTGGGTCTACCAGGACGCTAGCCAAAAACCGCTGAAACAGCAGACAGCCGTAACGGAAGCCGAGAAGGGTATCGATACCAAGACTGCAACGGGTGGTAAAAAAGAGGAAGTCGTAGAAGTCATCGCCAATTCCCAGAGCATGATCTGGCCGACAGCCGATGGCGCAGAAGCTACTGTTGTAAAGCCGTTTTATGATGCGAAAGCTCCGACTGAGCAGCATCAGGAAGCCATGGTACAGTACAACGATACCTTTACGCCGAACTTGGGTATTGACCTGGCCCGTAAAGATGACAAGACATTTGATGTAACCGCAGCGCTGGATGGCAAAGTAACCCGTGTGGAAGATCATCCTGTGAATGGAACTGTGGTGGAAATCACCCATCCTGGAGAGCTGAAGACCGTGTATCAAAGCTTGAGCGGTGTGAAGGTGGAGCAGGGTAAAGAAGTGAAGCAGGGCGAGACGATTGCTTCTGCGGGACACAGCGAGTTTGAAAAAGATCTTGGTAACCACGTACACTTTGAAGTGTATGATGGTGAAAACCTGGTCAACCCGATGGAGCTTCTTCCGAAAAATTAAATTTTTCAGATGATACACAGCGCCCACCGCGCATGAAAGGCAGGATGAATTTCCTGCCTTTTTTCTTTGTCCTCAAGGCTTTGTAAGCACCGGACACCCTGACAGATACCCGATAAAATGGAGCAAAGCGCTCAGTCAGGTCAGCATGTCCCTAAAATAAATGGGACCGATGGAGCTTGTCACCCCGTGAAACCGCGAATATCCCGCCATGCCACTCATATAATGTACCAAACTATCCACACAGTAGGGAGGCGGGAGCGTGCACGATTACATCAAAGAGCGGACCATTAAGATCGGACGCTGTATCGTGGAAACGAGGCATACGGTCCGGACGATTGCCAAAGAATTTGGCGTGTCGAAAAGCACGGTGCATAAGGACTTAACCGAACGTCTGCCGGAGATTAACCCGGACTTAGCGGATCAGGTTAAGCATATTCTCGAGTACCATAAGTCGATCCGCCACCTTAGAGGCGGCGAAGCCACCAAGATTAAATACAAGAAGACGACCAGCGGCAGTCGTGAGCCTGTTGCAACAGCGAAATCCTAACTATAGGGCTTAGGTCGCTAGATTGACGTTGAATCCCTCCCCTGAAGTATGATATGTTAAAAGATGGTATCATATCGAATGATGAGACCTTGTTATGCCGAATAGCATCATGCCATGCTGCTATTTGTCGATCCTCGGCAGTTATGCTCGGAACCAACATTCACGTACCATAAAATAACACTTTGGGGGCTTTTCATGATGCTTAGCAAGGATATTGGAATCGATCTCGGGACAGCAAACGTGCTTATTCACGTCAAAGGGAAGGGGGTAGTGCTAGACGAACCTTCCGTAGTGACCATTGAGAGCGACAACAAAAGAGTCCTTGCCGTCGGGGAAGATGCACGGCGCATGATTGGGCGTACCCCAGGGAACATTATGGCGATTCGCCCGCTCCGGGATGGGGTCATCGCTGATTTTGAAATTACGGAAGCAATGCTTAAGTATTTTATTGACCGCGTAGGCGCCCGCAGCTGGTACAGCCGCCCCCGCATCCTTATTTGCGCACCGACGAATATTACGTCTGTGGAGCAGAAGTCGATCCGGGAAGCGGCAGAACACAGCGGTGCCAAAGATGTGTTCCTGGAGGAAGAGCCTAAAGCGGCAGCGATTGGCGCAGGCATGGATATATTCCAGCCTAGTGGCAACATGGTCGTGGACATTGGGGGCGGCACGACAGACGTGGCCGTCCTGTCCATGGGCGATGTGGTGACTGCTTCTTCCATCAAAATGGCAGGGGACAAGTTCGACGAGGCCATAACAAAATACATTAAGAATAAATATAAATTGTTAATCGGAGAACGCACAGCTGAAGATTTAAAAATATCCATCGGTACCGTCCGTCCGGGTGGACGTCAGGCGGAGATGGATATCCGCGGTCGGGATATGGTTTCAGGTCTGCCAATTACGGTGACGGTAACCTCTGCTGAGGTGCAGGAAGCGTTGTGGGATCCAATCTCATCGATCGTTTTGGCGGCAAAATCGGTTCTTGAGCGGACACCGCCAGAGCTTTCAGCTGACATTATTGATCGTGGCGTTATATTGACAGGCGGTGGTGCATTGCTTCATGGGGTGGACGAGCTTCTGACGGAGGAGCTGCGCGTGCCAGTGCTGATTGCTGAAGATCCGATGCATTGCGTTGTAAAGGGAACGGGCATTATGTTGGACAATTTGGATAAAGTGGTTAAGAAAAGATTCTAATCTTCCGATATAAATAGGGAGTAAATGAATTTTAATGGAGCTTTTTATCGGTCCATGAGAAGGGAAGTGCCTTCATGTTAAGAGGACTTTATAACGCAGCTGCAGGTATGATTACACAACAGCGGCGTCATGACACCATAACGCAAAATATCGTTAACGTTAATACGACAGGGTACAAGCAGACGGACAGCGTTCAGCGCTCGTTCCCTGAAGTGCTCGTGTCCATGATCGGCGGTGAGCCAGGAAACGAGCACCGCACACTAGGTAAGTTGAGCACAGCTGTGTTTGCGGAAGAGAGTTTGTCGCTGCATAAACAGGGAGCTCTCCGTGAAACCGGGAAAACTTCCGATTTCGCCATCGTTTCCGAGCTGGGGCTCGTTGATCCGGGAACCGGGGAGAACATGAGTTTTGACGCTTCGGGCAAATATATTGATGGGAATGGTGAAGTAATTTACCGTCCGCAAGCTTTTTTCACAGTACAGGATGAGAATGAGGAAGTAAGGTACACAAGAAACGGACAATTTCATGTGAGCCAGGATGGGAATCTACTGACATCCACCGGATACCAAGTATTGGATGCCAATAACACGCCAATTGTATTGACAGGCCAAGCTGGTAACTTTACAGTGAATGAGCAAGGGCAAATCGTGGATGAAGCCGGTAATCCTACTGGCGTTACGTTGGGGATTAGTGTGGTAGACAAGCCTCATGAACTTGTTCGGGAAGGCAATGGCGTTTTTCGCCTCAACAGCACGGATGAAGACGGTACACGTTTTCTCGCCGCAGGTGATAATGCGATCGTTCGTCAGGGCTTTATCGAAGCGTCCAATGTGGACCCTTCGCAATCGATGGTCGAACTGACCGCAGCACTCCGTGCGTATGAGACGAACCAGAAGGTCGTTCAATTTTATGATAAGTCTCTCGAAAAGGCTGTTAATGAGATCGGCAGAGTCTGATAAAGTATCTGTCTATAGAGCTAATGTCTACTCCACAGGAGGTTAACGTATGAATAACTCCATGATTAGTGCCATGGTGTCCATGAACGCGATTCAACAGCGGCTGGATGTGATTGCTGATAATATCGCGAATGTAGATACAGTTGGTTATAAGAGCAAGGATTCATCTTTTGAAGATGTGCTGACTCAGGTGCAGGGACATCATAAAGATTTCACTTTGGATGGAAGAGCTACACCTCCGGGATTCAACATGGGTTACGGCATGAGACTTGCGTCGATCGTTGAGAATACGGATCCAGGTTCTCATAAGGAAACGGGGAACCCGCTTGATCTTGCGATTGAGGGCAATGCGATGTTTGCGGTGGAAGGTAACGGCGGTGTCGCGTATACCCGTGAAGGCGGTTTTCATGTATCGCCTGACCCGCAAAATCCGGGCTTCGTGAATCTGGTAAACAACCAGGGCTATAAGGTTCTGAACCAAGATAACAACCCGATCCTCATTCCCGAGAACGGTAAAGTTGCTGTAGATGCAGCAGGACAGGTTCTGGTCGAAACCCCTGCAGGAAGGTCTGTTACCGGAGTGCTGAAACTCGCTGAACTGCAGCGTCCGGAAGGACTGGTACAGATGGATGGGAACCTGTATATGCTTGCCGCCGGCTTGACGGAGGCGGAGGTGTTCGAACAGGCAGCGGCTAATGCTGGTCAGCCACCGAAATCAGAAGTTCGATCCGGCTTTTTGGAGCAGTCCAACGTGAATTATTCGGAAGAAATGACGAAAATGATGGAAGTCCAGCGTGCATATCAGCTGGCTGCACGTGCGCTGAGCTCCAGCGACACCATGATGAACCTTGCCAACACTATGCGAGGATAGGTGGTATGAAGCGTGAGTGAAGCTAGTGAACCAGTACGGCGTAAGACATCTAGATGGAAAATTGCGCTCAGAATTATGGTTCCGATCTTTCTTCTGCTGGCGCTGGCCGGTGGAATGGTTTTCGGTTATGTCATTTTAGGCAAACAGGATATCGGTGAAGCCTTCAAGTGGAGTACTTGGAAACATGTTTTTGATTTGGTCTTTGCTCCTTAATCGGAGCGAGGATTTGACAACGAATAACGAATTGAAACTCCCTTAGGGAGTTTTCTTTTTTTTCAGTATGACGGTATAATGGGATGGACTATTTCATCAATAGCTTAAAAAAGGGCCTCCTCTCAGGTGAATACCTGTAGAGAAAGCCCCTTATCTCAACCTTCACCTCTGCAGTGGTGAAAGATATCCTTAGTTTTTTCCGTAAACGTCTTGTTTTATGCATGATTTGGCATGAAGCAGGCCTCTGTGGAACGATTTACATCTTTCACAGGGAGTGCTTGGCGGGTACGTACATAAGAAAGGAGTTTTTTTGTGCTGAACATCGGACAAATTCAAGAGATTATTCCTCATCGCCCACCGTTCCTGCTCGTGGACAAAATTGTGGAGATCGAGGCCGGCAAGTGTGCCGTGGGAATCAAGAACGTTACAATTAACGAGCCTTTTTTTGTTGGTCATTTTCCGGAATACGCTGTGATGCCTGGTGTGCTGATCGTTGAAGCTCTTGCTCAGGTAGGGGCTGTGGCCATTCTGAGCGTAGAGAGCAACCGTGGTAAGCTCGGTTTCCTCGCAGGCATCGACGGGTTCCGTTTCCGTGGGCAGGTTGTACCTGGAGACACACTGCGCCTTGAAGTGGAAATCACCCGTCTCAAAGGTATGATCGGTAAAGGAAAGGCGACTGCCACCGTGGATGGCCGCATCGTAGCCGAAGGCGAGATTATGTTCGCTCTACAAGACAAAGCATAAGTGAAACTCCGCTAACAATTTTCTTTGGATAAGGAAGGGATGAATCATGGCTGAAATGAGTCAGAGAACAAAGGATACCGTTCAGCGCTGGCTAAACGATCCATATGTGGACGAAGAGACAAAACAGGAGCTACGCACCTTTGAAAATGATCCCCAGGAGCTGGAAGAACGTTTTTATCGTGATTTGGAGTTTGGTACCGGAGGTCTTCGGGGCATTATCGGCCCGGGCAGTAACCGGATCAATAAGTATACGGTAGGCCGTGCTACTCAAGGGTTAGCTCGATATATCTTGGAGGTTCATGGCGCAGCGGAAGGCAAGCCTTCGGTTGTTATTGCCCATGACTCCCGTCATTTCTCTCCGGAATTTTCACTCGAAGCGGCATTGGTGCTTGCTGGTAACGGAATCATCGCGAAGCTGTATCCGTCACTGCGTTCCACTCCGCAGCTGTCGTACAGCGTTCGCCATCTGGGTGCGACCGGTGGTATTGTCATCACGGCAAGTCATAACCCGCCAGAGTACAATGGTTATAAGGTGTATAATTCTGAGGGAGGCCAATTAGTACCCCATGAGGCAGAGGTAGTTATTTCTCATATACAGGAAGTAGATTCTTTTGCTGCGGTGAAGAAGATGACCCAGGAGCAAGCGGAGGCAGAGGGGCTGTTGGTGTGGCTCGGAGACGAGGAGGACCAAGCTTTTATCGATACGGTAGCAGATATTAGCGTGAACCGTGACGCGATCTCCTCCACACTAGGTCAGGATATCAAGATAGTTTATACCCCGCTGCATGGTGCAGGGAACATGCCGGTCCGCAAGGTGCTGGAGCACATTGGCTTTAAGAATGTGTTTGTTGTTCCAGAGCAGGAACAGCCGGACGCTGATTTTTCAACTGTGAAGTCGCCGAATCCTGAGGAACGCGAAGCGTTCACCATGGCGATGAAGCTTGGTGAGGAAGTCGGAGCGGATATCCTGATCGGAACAGATCCGGATGCCGACCGTATGGGCGCTGTTGTGAAGAACAGCCAAGGTGAATACGTGGTATTGACCGGAAATCAGTCCGGTGCGATTATGATCCACTATCTGCTGAGTCAGCTGAAGGAAGCAGGCAAGCTGCCGGATAATGCAGCCGTTGTCAAAACGATTGTAACTAGCGAGATGGGGGCAACGATTGCCCAGTTTTACGGAGCAACCGTGCTGAATACTCTGACGGGCTTCAAATATATCGGTGAAAAGATGACTCAGTTCCAAAAGACCGGTCAGCATACATTTTTGTTTGGATATGAGGAAAGCTACGGTTATCTGGCAGGCACTTATGCACGCGATAAGGACGCGGTTCTTGCCTCTATGTTAATCTGTGAGGCTGCTGCTTATTACAAAGGGCAAGGCAAAACGCTCTATAATGTGCTGGAAGAGCTGTATGATCAGTTCGGATACTTCTTGGAGAACCTGGAATCCCGCACACTGAAAGGCAAGGACGGGATTGCTCAAATCCAGGGCATTATGAGTGATTGGCGGAGTGCTCCTCCAGAGCAAGTAGGCGGTGTTGCGATTGAGACCGTGCTAGATTACGCGCAAGGCCTAAATGGGCTGCCGAAGGAGAACGTGCTTAAATACATGCTTGCAGACGGTTCGTGGTTCTGCCTGCGTCCATCTGGAACGGAACCGAAGATTAAAGTGTATTTTGCGGTCCGGGGCCAATCTCTTGAAGATGCACAGCAAAAAATGCAAAGCCTCTCAGGTCAAGTGATGGCCAGAGTGGATGCTTAATGAATAAATAATAGAGATTTAAACGACCGGGATTCTTTCGCACTTGATGTTCAGAGGCGGAGGAATCCCGTAAGTTCAATGAGGAGGAACTTTCGTGTATCAGAATTGGAAACGCTGGAATATGGCCGCCCGCAAGTGGCTGTGGATTCTGGTTGTTCTGGGCGTTGCGGCCGCCCTGCCTGTAGGCTATGACCGCTTACAAACGGAATCGACATCCAAAAATGTCGAGTTTGTGTTTGATTATCGTGACTTGGTGGATATTTCCGTATACCGGACGCGTCCGCAGGATTATATAGCAGAGCAGCTAGACCGGTTGAAGCAGGCCGGTGTCGGTAGCATGGCTTTATTTGAAAGTACGCTAGATGAGTTCGTTAAGTCACGGCGGATCACGCTATACGACGGGCAGCAAGTGGCCGATCTGACAGGAAAGGTCATCTCCCCTAACGAGAATTATACGTACGTTGCCTTTAACAATGAGGATAGCGTAACCCATATCAAACCTTTGATTGAAGAGACATTTACGAGACTGGGCATTTCGGTTCGTCCATGGACCTACAACGATGCTGAGGGGTTGATTCTGGAGACACCTAGATCGAATGCTGTGTTGAAGCCGATGTCTCCAGACCCGATTACGATGAAAATGCTTCGGGATAAAGGCTTTGCCATTGTGCCGCGTTTGTCGGACAGTACACCGTATGATCAAGCGTATATGGAAAAACTCATAGCCTATTTTGCCGACAATGGGGTCAAACGCCTGTTGTTCGACGGTGATTCGGTTAAAGGCTTTAGTGATGATGAGGAAATGGAAAGTCTGAAAGCCTTTGGAGAGCTGCTGAACGAGCATAACATCGGGCTTACGGCGATCGAAAATATTAAGAAACCACAAAAAGGCTTCACTACACTTGCCTATTTAACGGATTATAACGTAGCACGTCTATACTCCCTCAGCGAGAGAGATGCAACGCTGGAAGTGGAAGTCATTAGTGACCGCTTTGTTTTGGCATCCAAAGACCGGAACATTCGGATGTTTTACTTGAACGCTGAACCGCTCAGAGATACAACAACAGCTTCGATTACGGATCCGATGGATAACCTGATCGAGAGCTTGACGGAACCGGGCAATGCGATTAAGGATATTCAGGAGAATGGCTTTACCATCGGACAAGCTGAGGCGTTCCAGGTAGCTGATTCCTCCATGCAGCGTTACTTCAAAGCTGTGGCTGTGGTTGGTGCTATTGCACTAATTTCACTAATGATTTCTTATTTTATTCCTTTCCTGGCGATTCCGGCCTTTGTTATCGGATTAATTGGAAGTGCCGGTCTGTACGTGCTGAGACCAGAAATGATGGAACAGGCCTTGGCTTTGGCAACTTCGATCAGCGGACCTACGGTTGCCATGATACTCGCAATAAGAAAAGTAAACAGCAACCAATCTTTGCCGGATATGAGCGTTGGAAGACGAGTGACACACGCGATTGTGCTGTTCTTCAAGACAACTATTCTTTCACTTGCAGCCGTGCCGCTCGTAATCGCGCTGCTTAACAATGTAACTTACATGCTGGTGCTGGATCAGTTCCGCGGGGTTAACCTGTTGGCTTTGGCTCCGATGGCATTAACGGCTGTGTATGTGCTGCTGTATCGCGGCGGAAACGCAACCCGAGGTGGTGTGATAAAGCTGCTCAAGACGCCAATCACATTATTATGGGTTATCGCTGCCGGTGTTTTAGGTGTTATTGGAATGTACTATTTGAGCCGTACAGGTAATGCGGGATCTGTATCTTCGATTGAAATGGCATTCCGTTCATTCCTTGAGAACACAATCGGTGTCCGTCCGCGGAATAAAGAATTCCTGCTGGCTCACCCGATCATGCTGCTCGGTCTGTTCTTGTCCTTTAAATACCGTCACGCGGCCTATCTGCTCATTGTCGGCGCTATGGGTCAATTGTCTATCGTAGGAACGTTCACACATATTCATTCACCGATTTACATTTCGACGGTTCGGGGCCTACTCGGTCTTGTGCTCGGATTAATTATTGGTCTGATTGCTATCTATGTATGGCAAATCGCGGAAAGGATCTGGAAAAGATGGTCTCCACTTCTAAGACAATAGTCATTTCCGGGTATTACGGATTTAAGAACAGTGGCGATGAAGCAGTACTAAAGTCCATTCTGACGGCTCTGGAAGAACAGGGAAAGGCGGCAGGTATCATGATTGAGCCTGTCGTGCTTTCCATCGACCCTGAATGGACCTCGAAGATGTACGGTGTACGTTCAGTGCACCGAATGCAGCTGGGCGAAGTTAGACGGGCTATTAAGGAAAGTGATGGATTAATTAGCGGAGGCGGCAGTCTGCTGCAGGATGCAACAAGTCCGAAGACGATTCCCTATTATCTGGCCATTATTAAAATGGCACAGTGGCTGCGGAAACCAACCTTTGTATACGCACAAGGCGTTGGTCCTGTAAACCGCAAGATATTTAATCCGATGATACGATCCGTATTCCGGAAATGTTCTTATATATCGGTTAGGGATGTTCAATCGGGCGAGCTTCTCCAGTCGATGGGAATTCGTGCTGAGGACATCCACGTTGTACCTGATCCTGTCATGGGCCTGCCGCTGCCTGAGGGTATAACATCAGTGGATCAATCGCTTGTAGATCAAGCGGATGGTGATGCATCCGTTGAAGGCAGTTTATTAGAGGATAACGACGTTGAAATGGAAGCTGCAGATGAAGCGATTAAACAACACAATGGCGAGCTTCCTGTTATCGGAATCTCCGTCCGCTTCTGGGATCCGGAACGCCGGGAGCTGAACGCTATAGCTGATGGCCTGAAGGAACTGATGAGAAAACGGCCTGTGCATCTTCGGTTCCTTCCGTTTCATAAGCCGGATGATGAAGAAGCTTCCCGGTATATTACCGACAGGATGGGTGATATTACATCATACGGCGGAGTAATAAGTTTCTACCGGGAAGAGCAGCAGCCTCAGGACATGCTTCGTGAGGTAAGCCGTTGTCAGTTGATTCTAGGCATGCGGCTGCACAGCCTAATCTATGCAGCTAACCAGAGAGTACCGCTCATTGGAATATCGTATGATCCGAAGATCGATCATTTTCTGAATCGACTCCATAGTGCAGCCATAGGGAGCAGTGAATCTCTTGTTCCCGCGGATCTTACTCGGCACATGACAACACTGCTGGATGGCTCGAAGGCATGGAAAGAAGAACATGAAGCTCAGATTGCACAGCTCAAGCTGGAAGCTCAGCTTCCTGCCAGGCACATTGTTGAATATCTAGGTAACAGAAGGTGATAGTGTGAAGCAGACAACTACGATTCCGAGCGTTTCAATTTTCGGTATACCTTTTTCCAAGCTGAATATGAATGATACGGTAAAACACTTGACGGAAGCGGTCATTTCCGGCCGTCCACATCAGGTGATTACTGCTAATCCGATTATGGTGATGGCTGCATTGGATGATCCGGAATATAAGAAAATGATGCAAAACGCTGATTTGATTGTTCCTGACGGTTCCGGTATCGTATGGGCAGCGGGGGTAGGCGGTGATCCGCTTACGGAACGTGTTACCGGATTTGACATGTTACATGAATTGATGAAAGTCGGAGAAAACTATAGATGGAAGTTCTACTTGCTTGGAACAACGCCTGAAGTGATTCAGGAAGCAGCCGAGCGGTTACAAATGCAATATCCGGCAGCTATTATTGCCGGCTATCGTGATGGTTTTTTTGGACCGGAACAAGATGATGAGGTCATTGAAGGTATAAGAGCGGTATCTCCTGATTTACTGTTTGTTGCCCGTGGGGCTGACACACAGGAGCCATGGATTGCCCGTTACAAGGAACGTCTCGGTGTACCTGTCATGATGGGTGTTGGCGGCAGTTTTGATATTATTTCGGGTAAGTCCAAGCGGGCCCCCAAGGTATTCCAAAAGCTGCGGCTGGAATGGTTTTATCGTTTACTGAAGGAACCAACCCGGTTCAAAAGAATGCTTGCGCTCCCGAAATTCGCAGTTAAAGTGCTGCGCGAGAAAGAAAAAGTCACTAAAACTAACTAATTAACTCAATTTTGTGAGGAAAATCCGGGAAATCGCCGGAAATTGGCATTGGTTTTCGGTTGCGAAGGGAGTATAATTCAACACGGTAGACAATATTGGGGGTTGAATGATTACATGGTAACGATATACATCATCGGGTTTGTCGTGTCTTTAGTACTCGCTCTGTTCTTGACACCGCTCGTGAAGAAATTCGCGATAAAGGTTGGCGCTGTGGACGTTCCTGATGCCCGGAAAGTGCATACACGAATCATGCCCCGGCTGGGCGGATTAGGAATTTATCTGGCTTTTGTCCTTGGATTGATCGCCGTGCTCCCTTTTATTCCGGAAAGTCTGTCCGTGCGCGATGCGAATTTTCTGAAGGCATTTCTGATTGGCGGATCCATGATCGTGCTGATCGGAGCATTGGATGACCGCTTTCAGCTGTCAGCAAAAGTAAAGTTTTTGGCTCAGATTGTTGCAGCGTGTGTCGTCGTATTTGGATTTAATATTACTGTTGATTTTGTTAATATACCTTTCCAGGACAGTTATTCAATGCTGGAAAGCTGGATATCTATCCCGCTTACGATTTTTTGGATTGTCGGTGTAACGAACGCTATTAACCTGATTGACGGACTGGATGGTCTGGCAGCCGGCGTCTCCGCTATTGCCATCGGCACCATTCTGGTCATGTCCTTCTTGATGGGCAACACGACAGTAGCATTGATCTGTCTGCTCTTGCTTGGTGCAATTATAGGATTTCTATTCTTTAACTTCCATCCGGCCAAGATCTTTATGGGGGATGCAGGCTCGTTGTTCCTTGGTTTCAGTCTGGCCATGCTGTCCCTGCTTGGTTTTAAGCAGATCGCGATTGTCTCCTTCATTACGCCGCTGATCATTATCGGTGTGCCTTTGTCGGATACTTTCTTTGCGATCATTCGTCGGAAGATTCAGAAGAAGCCGATCTTTGCTCCGGATAAAGGGCATTTGCATCACTGCCTGCGCGAACTTGGCTTTAGCCATCGTCAGACCGTGTTGGTTATTTATGGGATCTCTGGATTCTTTGGTGTGCTGGCTGTTATTCAGTCCTCGGCGGCCATGCATGAAGCGAACTGGGTCACTTTTGTAGTTATCTGTATTATGATGTTCTTTATGCAGATCGGTGCTGAGGTTATCGGATTGGTTGGCAAGACCAAGCGTCCGTTGCTCGGATTGATTAACCGGTTGCGTGTGAAGACGAACGCGGAGTCCCGGACGAAATAATAAGCGCTACAGCCTGACGATTTACTATTTATAGAGATGTTTCCTGTTATCGTAAAATCATTTCATACACTTGCACAAAATGTGTACAAGCAGCCTCACCCAAAAAGGGTGAGGCTTTTTTGTGATTTTTTCTAAAATATGGCGTGATAGGTGCCGATATAAGACTTATCTGACTTTACAGAGGAGAGATGATTTAATGCAGCGTACGAAGAAGCCGATTATTTGGCTGATGATGGTGGCTCTGGTTGTATCGTTAATACCGGCAGGGCTTACACCAGTCGCATCGGCGGCAGATAAGCCGACTAGTTATTTCACTCCGGATATTTCCGAACTGCGAAATACGGTTGATTTGACACTGACGCCTGGACCCAATCAGATAGCCAGAGATAAAGTATACAAAGTAACAGAATCACAGCAGACCATTACTGGAACGTACAGGATGGTTACCGATTCCACACTGGGAGCTAACGTCCAACTGCTGAACTGGGATCAGACTAACAATCGGTGGGTTGAAGATCCGGCCCGTGTTTCACCGGCAGTCGTTACACTCGACACAGAAAGACCGGATCAGCGTTTCAAAGCAAACGTTACCCTCTATCCGGGCATGAACCGAATTACATTTACGGGTCAACAGGGACAAGTTGAACGTTCCGAGACGTTTTATGTTCTGTTTGATCAAGTCCCTTACGTGGAGAAGCTCCAGGTCCTCGGGGGTTCGGATAATCTGGATTTAAATGAAGGTGCTCAGATTGTCGTGAACCGGCAAGAGATTACCCTGCAGGGTAAAGCCATGAACACTACAAAGGTGACAGTATCAATCAATGGCGGTCAGGCGTTGTCAACATCGCTGCTGCAGGACGGCAGCTTCTTCTCGCCACAGCTTAAACTGAACCCGGGTGTGAACAATCTTAAGCTGGTCGCGCAGAATGGTTCAGACTCACTCACATTTAACTACTCTTTATTCTATTTCGATGAGAAGAATCCGGTCGTGAAGCTCGACCTGGTGGATTCGATCGGCAATGCTCAAAGTATGCTTGGCGTGCAGCCGGTCTTTACCGAGGATAGAGAGAGCACGAAGGTTCATGTGCAGATGTTGATTCCTCAGGATGAAAACAAAACGAAATTTAGTGAAAGTGCCGAGATTAAGGTCAACGATACCAAGGTGACACCTGTGTTCACGGAAGAAACTTTTATTCCGAACGTTAAGGATAATACACCTTCATATTGGCTGGTATCTTTTGACATTAATGATGTGGCTTTTAAAAAGGATGCGAACGGCGCGGTTCTGGTTGATCAGAATCATACCTTATCCGTAACCTACGGCACCAAGACGGTCAACAAACGGATGGACTTTCAATTTATGAGAGGGCAGACGGTCATTACCGACCTGAAATATCTCAAAGGATATGAAGGAGGCAACATCGACAACCTCCCGGCAGGCGAGCCGCTGAACGGAGCGAAGGTGAATTCGGGGGATTTCTACATCTTGGTTACCACGAACGGCAGACCGGATCCGCTGACCGGTTTGACGGCTAACTATCTTCCGCTTGGAACAAGCCCAATCAGAATAGAATATGTTGCGTCCAAATCCGATACGAGTCATGTCTACAAAGTCGTTGGGTTGAAGAACGGTAACCAGACGGTACGCTTTAACTATAACGGTTCGACCGCGTACAAGGACGCTACCATTTCCTTTGCATCCAAGAACTATATTTATGTTGAAAATCTAATCGATGGACAGACGTATACGCTCGATTCGGGAAGTGGCAATTCACTGGCAGTCAAGGGTCAGTATATTGACTTTGAAGATACGATCAGCAGTAGCTACTTTCTCGCTGAAGTTTTCGTTAACGGTAAAAAAGAAAAGTCAACAAACGCTTCCGAGAATCTCGATCCTACGTGGCTGAACACAGCCACCGGTGCATTCCATATCAATCTGAACATTTCGATGACTGACGGGCCGTTGGTATTCGGAGAGAACAAGATTATTCTGACCGGAACAGGAAAGGACGAGAAGGGTCAAGCCCGGGAGATCCGGAAGGAGTTGCGGATCTATATTGTGGATAACAATGTATCCACGGTCAAGAACTTTCAGCCGGCATTGGGCAAAGACCGCCCAAGCTTTCCGCCTAGAGAGTTCAGCTCGGATGATCCTCAGTTGAAACAGATCTTTAATTTAACTCCTGAGTTTATTTACAACGATAACAAGTATACAACAAGCCTGAATACGTATGACCTGGTTCTGCGAGGTAGTGGAGCCGTCAAGATGAATCTGAACATAGGCACCAAGAATATCCTGTCTGTCGATCTACCGGTGACCTCAACGCAGAATGAAACGGTTACTTTTGCAGGGGATCGGTATTCGTATGATTTCGCAGGGAACCAGAACGACTTCATTATGCGGGTTCAGGATCTCACTGCGAATGCACCGGGTACCCATGTGTACACTCTGGAATTAATAAATGAGACCGGAGCCAAGACAACCCAGCGATTGGAATTGGTTCGTGAGGTAAGTGCATATCGAATTCTTTCTCCTCAACCAACAGTCGGTAAACAAATCGTAGTTAATAAGAACTTTGTTCGCTTTGATATTGAAGCAGAGGGAGCAACAGAGGTACTCATAGGCAAGGATCCGGCCGTGAAACGTACGGATCTAGGGAAGGACCGCTTTGTGTACGATTATGTTGGACTGAAACAGGATAAATCCAACAAGATTAAAATTACCATCAATCGGGCAGGTACAAAAGTTACGGACACTATCGAAGTATTTTATACAGGAACCGTAGGTGTGGATGCACAATTTATGGCTCCAAAAGTAGCGACAAAGTATACCGTCTTTAATAAGGAACTGCAGCTTAGCTTTCCTAAAGGGACGGTAATGCAGAGCACGGATACAAGAGGAATCGCAAAGTACTACCCTGATACCAAGCTTCTGTTTGGGATTGCAGAGCCGATAACCGGAATTGTTGAACGCCGGAATGATTACGGCAACGTCATCGGGTTTCCAGGAACAGGAGAAAACAGCGGCATTCCGTCGTGGAGCATACCGGATGAATATTTACTGAACTTTGGCTCGACAGCTCAATCGAGTAACTTTAGTCGAGTCTCGCAGGTATACTGGATTAGCGGCGGACTGGGAGAAGCTGGTGATATGGGTTCAGCCAACTATACGCCTAGAACGAATGGGCTAGCGCCTTATTCGGTGGAAGGATTGTTCGGTGATCCGCAGACTCCTGCAGAGCGGAAGATTACTCCGTCGAAACGCGGGACCTTGACCTTGTCTTTTAACCCTAATGTGGTAGATGCAGCCGGTACAACGATAACCGTATATCGCTATACGTCAAAACGCGAATGGCAAAACATAGGCGGGGAAGTTGACATGCGGAATCATACGGTAACCGTTCCGTTTGACGAATTCGGTTATTATAAAGTAATGAAGTTAAGTCGCGGCTATAATGATATAACGAATCATAACTGGGCGCGCAATATTTTGAATGGTTTGTATTCTAAAGGGTTTATGAACAACTTGCGTTTTGAACAGTTCGGTACAGACGATCATACGACTAGAGGGGAATTTGCAACGCTGCTCGTTAAAGGACTGAGTCTTCCAATAAACTCGGACGAAAATCGTACGTTTGTGGATCTTGTGCCGGGTGCGCGTTCCGCAACGTGGGATTACGACAGCATTGAGACAGCAGCAAGAGCGGGCATTGTGACAGGTCTGACGGATGGAGTATTTGGTCCGGATCAGCCGCTGACACGTGAACAAGCAGCAGTAATGATTGCCCGTGCTCTGAAGCTGAAATTAGCTAACAACGATGCTAAGCTTGATGCTTCATTGGCCAAAGCCTTTGTTGATTCCGGAAAAGTCGATAAATATGCCCGTCCTGCCGTTATGGCTGTGTCCAAAGCCAAGATCATGGAGGGCTCGGCATCCACGCCGCCGGGACAGAAGAAACCGCAGTACAGCTTCAATCCGAAAGGCAATCTGACCCGTGCGGAAGCCGGTAAAATTGCCGTTGAGCTGCTGAAGAAGAGCACTAATGTTTTCCCTAAAAACCTGAGTTAACACAGATTACACAGGACTGCCCTATCCGTCAGGATAGGGCAGTATTTTTATGACAGTAATCCCTTTCCATTTACAATTCTTTGTAATTTGATGTAGAATACGATACAATAACGAAAGTACATACTATTTTTTAGAGGGTGAAGACGAATTTATGAAGCCGATTTTATCGAAAGCGCAACTGGACTATATGAAGGCTAAGACTCAGTTTGAAGATAAAGCCAAGGTCATGGAGAAGAAGATTGAGCTTGCCCGCGGTGTCCATGATGAGATTACTCAGGAGATCATGGAAGGTCTGGTTCTGGAAACTGGCTTTCACGATGCGTTCAATGAACTGACGTTGGCAGAGAATGCGTTAATCCAATGGTCACACGTTACGATTAAACATGAGAAGACTTACCGTGACAATAAAGTTGAGATCGAATTGATGTATGATAAGCTGAATGATGATCCTCAAATGCGTGCCCGGGTTATCCAGCTCGCTATGAAAATTCGCTAGAATATGACACAGACGCCGAAAGGCGTCTTTTTTTGTTCTTATGCCACGAATTGGCGTTGTTACGCTCAATTTGAGCCTTTTATATAAACTTTTTTAAAAAAATTTAAAAAAACTTGGAAACATCCGCAACTTTTTCCGCTGGCAAACGTTTAAGATGTAGAACCCAATGAGAAACCAATAAGTACCGAATGAAGAAACTTGTCTATAAATTAGAAAAATGTTCTTTACGGTTCTGGGTACTCATTGTATAATACCTAGGTAGGATTATAGGAATCTACTCTAGTTTGCAATGTTCTATTGTTAACCGGTTTCTGTGATACCCGTCACAGACATCATTTATATGATTTCTGCTCAACTCGGGAAAGGAGGTGTACGGCTAATGAGTAACACGAGCTATCAATTTAAAGAAAATAATCAAGAGATGATTCAAGGAGGAGAAAAAAAGGTTATGAAGAAAATTTTATCCGTAGCACTGTCTACAGCAATGGCATTCTCCATGTTTGCTTCTGTTGCATTCGGTGACGCTGCACTTACATCCCAACAAAAGTTTGACGTTCTTAAAGAAGCGAAGATTATGACTGGTTACGCAGATGGTTCTGCTGGCCTTGATAAAGACATGAATCGCGCTGAGTTCGCGAAAGTGGTTGCTAACTTGATGGGCCTGGAGCCAATCAAAGGCCAAGTGTCTTTTAAAGACAAAGGATATACAGAATCGTACTGGGCTACACCTTACATCGAAGCAGTTTACGCTGCAGGACTGATGCAAGGTAAGAACGAAACTAAGAAAATCTTTGACTACAAAGGTAAAGTAACTGTTCAAGAAATGGCTGCGGTATTGGTTCGTGCACTGAAACTTGAAGTGCCAGCTAACCCTAACAACAACGCATCCGACTGGGCTAAAGGTTATGTTCAAGCAGCAATCGATGCAAAAATCATCGAACCTAGCGTGAACGCTAAAGCTAACGCTACAAGAGCACAATTGGTTGACACTGCTTACGAAATTCACATTCAACAGCAGAAACCAAAAGTAGTTTCCTACGAAGTTAAAGAGAGCGGTAAAGTAGTTGAGTTCAAACTTGCTAACAACGAACTTGTTAAAGTAGAACTTGAAACTGCACTGAAAGCTAACACTGCAACTGATGTTAAATTCACTCATAACAACTATGAGTACACGCATAACGTAACTTGGGTTGTAACTTCTGCAACTAAAGTTGAATCCGCAACTTCCACTAACTTGAAAGAAGTTGACGTTGTATTTGACGGTAAAGTTGAAAAAGCGTCCGCTACTGACAAAAACAACTATGTCATCGATTCCAACTCTAAAGGAATCAAATCCATTACTGTATTGGAAGATGGCAAAACTGCACGTATCCTGTTGAACGAATCCAGCAAATTCGTACAAGGAACAACATACAAAATTGTTGTGAAGAATGTTAAAGGCGAGCAAGGCGCTACAATCCCGCAAGGTGAAGTGTCTTTCTCATCGTCCGACAACACGCTGCCAACAGTAACTGAAGTAAAAGCTCTCGGAACTAAAGTTATCAAAGTGACTTTCTCCGAGCCTGTTATCGCTCCATCCAGCAGCAACTTCCAACTGGATGACAAAATGTTTAGTGGCACTGTAACACAAGGCCCTAACCAAAGAGAAGTTATCCTGAAAGACTACACAGGTGGAATCTCTGTTGGCGCTCACAAGCTGACAACTTCCCTGGTTGAAGACTATGCAGGATTGAAATCTTTGGCTGACACTAAAGACTTCACTGTTGCTGTAGATACTGAAGGTCCTAAGGTTACTGAAATTTCCGCTACTTTGGAAAAGGTAACTATAACGTTCGACGAAGAAATCGATCCTGCTTCTGTAACAGAAGATAGCTTCTATTGGAAGTCTGGCGACAGTAAGAAAAAAGGTAAAGCAACTCAAATCGCTGCAAATGTGTATGAAGTTGACTTTACTTCAAATCGTCTGCCAGGATACGAAACAAACCTCTTCGTTGAAGTTAAAGACTACTCTGGTAACGTAAACCCAGTGAAAGAACACAAAGTTACAGCAAGTATTGATCTGGTACAACCACGTGTACTTGAAACTACATTTGGCGTTGACAGAAAAGATACACTGACAGTTCGTTTTGACAAAGCAGTAGATGCTGCTGACAAAAAGTACTTCACTGTTAAAAAAGGTAGCGACGTTATTCCTGTGAATACTGTAGTTGCTGCTGATGCATCAAACAAAATCTTCTATGTTAGCTTCTTCAGTAAACTTGAAGGTACTTACGATCTGAAGGTTAAAGATGTAAAAGACAGAACTGCGCTGCAAAACACTATGGTTGAATACGATGGTACATTCGTAGCTGCTGATAATGCTAATTTGACTCAGTTCTCTAACTACGACTGGAATGATTCAACCCGTAAGCTTTCTTTGCACTTTGGCAAAGAAATGGATATTACCACTACCCAAAACAAAGCTAACTACTACATCGAGTTCCAAAAGAACGGTGGCGATGTACAACAGATCGCTTTGCCAAGCGAAGTTGTACCTTCTGCAGTAAACGGTGGTAAATCGGTAGTTCTTCAGTTCCCAGAATTCATTAACGGAACTAGAGTGACATTTGGTGAGAATGGTACTGTTAAAAAAGTGTTGGCTTCTGGTCTTAAATCCAAAACTGGTCAAAACGTGGCTTGGATTAATGAAACACTTCAAGCAGCTAAAAACCAGCTGACATGGACTGGAGCAAAACAAAAGGATGCTAAGACTTTTGAACTTGAATTCACTAATGTAATTGCTCATGCTTCCTCTAGTGATTTCACTGTCAATGGTTCCTACCCATCAGAAGTAAAAGTAGATGGAAACAAAGTAACATTGAAAACAAGTGATGAGCATACTGGTGCAACAATCACCCTGTTTGCTAACAACTCCATCGAAACTTATTCTAACAACAAGCTTAACTTGTCCGGCAATGCTGTAATGACAGTTAAAAATGTTGTTGCACCTAAATTGACTGGAGTTACGAACAGAGTAGGCGCTTCGTTCACGGTTACATTCTCAACTTATGTTGACTCTGTAAGTGAAGTTGCAGATCTGAAAAATGACTTCATTCTTAGAGATCTTTCAAAGACTAATAATCCAATCATTCCTGTAACTGACTATAAAACTAGTTATGCTAATGATGGTAAGGGCAGCGTGGTAATCACACTTACTGATGCTAAACTGCTTCAAGATAATCCTCCAATTTCAGTAAAAGTTCGCAAGGATGCTCAGTACATTGTAGCCCAAGGTTCAACTACTAAAGCCCTTGAATCTGATGAGTTTAATGTAGCTGCACCTGCTGCACCAGCTGTTGAACCAGTAAGCGTTACAGACACAACATATAATGAAGCAACTTCTACATTGACTGTTAAAGTGGGTAAGACTCTGAATAACATCGTTAATGGTAAAGTTTCGATTGCTACTAATAAAGGAACAACTTATTATAATGCAGAATTGGCTGCTGACGGAAATTCCTTCACAGTAGTAGTTCCTAAGGAAGCTACCATTAATGGTGGAGAGCTGACTGCTAGTGTTGTTCTGAAAGAAAATGGTATTACTGTTGATTTGAAAGGTACTATTAAGTACTAAAATCGACTAACTAAAATAAAGCTTAGCATCTAAGCTTTGACACACTGGAGAACATAATGTTCTCCAGTGTGTTTTTTTAATTCATCAAAGGAAATATCCTCAGCCTTACCTACAGTAGGGTTGTTCAGCTCGAGTGTTTTCTTTATAGTTAAGTAGCATAGATAACTTTAGGAGGAACAGATTACATGAAACCTTATTTGAAGGTTGGCTTGGCGGCGCTGACGATTGGAGCTGGCATATGGATTGGTGCAACCTACAACAACACCGCAACCGGCGCAGGGACCACCCCAGGTACCACTGACGACCCGGTCGTCACCAAAAGCTACGTTGACCAACAAATTCAGCAAGCGCTGAATGGCGGTGGTGGAGGGTCTACGAACCCAACAAATCCTACAAATCCAACTCAGCCATCCCAAGGTGCTGATGAAGTTAAGAACGTTGCGCTGAAACCAGGTAAGATTCTGATTGCCGATGCAGGAACGGAGTTCATTGTTCGCTCAGGTAATGCTGTGATCTACACAGAAGTCGCTAGCGGCGTTGCAGACCTAACCGATGGCAAAGACCTGTTAAATGGTGAAACGGCGCCTAAGAACCATCTGCTTTCTTTCCCGCGTGAAGGTCGGGGAATACAGGTAAAAGAAGGGCAGACAAGCAATCTGATTGTCATGGTCCGCGGTGGTTACACCATTAAGTAGTTCTACTCAAATTATTGCCAGATGTGACAACGTTTTATACGTGTATGCACGGAAAAGAACACAAATAATACTTCTGTAAACAACATTGCAGGAGGTGCATTGAAATGGCTAATAGTAGACGTAATAATCGACAGGTTGTACCGGAAAGCCGTCATATGTTGAATCAGATGAAATATGAGATTGCTGCAGAGTTTGGTTTGAATATGGGTCATGGCAGCAGCTCATATGGAGCTGATACTGAGTTTGGCTCCGAACTGGGGGCTATTGGTGGAAATTCGTCGTCTCGCCGTCCTGGCTGGGGACATATAACGTCTCGTGAAAATGGCTCTGTAGGCGGAGAAATTACGAAGCGTCTGGTTCGACAAGCTGAGCAAAGCATGTTCGGTCAGCTGTAGTATTTTTCCACAGAAAAAAAGTACTCATTACATGAATATTTCGCCGTATGTAAATGTAAAGAAAATTCACGAAAATCCTTGAAAAATGGCTTGGAAACTGGATTGACACCAGGTTTCAAATAAGTTAATATGCATGTTGAGGATTGTACATTCAAACCTTTTCCAATCGGAAAAGGTTCATTTTTTGTGTAGGACCTCTTCTTATACAACATACTATCCATATGGGAGGTTGATCTCATGTCTGTAACAGGGCGACGTTTATTTACTTCTGAGTCCGTAACTGAAGGACATCCGGATAAAATCTGCGATCAGATTTCCGACGCGGTACTCGACGCTTTTTTGGCCAACGATCCCAATGCACGGGTTGCATGTGAAGTGTCCGTAGCTACAGGTCTGGTGTTGGTCATTGGTGAAATCAGCACGAAATCCGAATATGTGGACATCCCGTCCATCGTAAGAAATACCGTGAAGGAGATCGGGTATACCCGTGCAAAATACGGTTTTGATTACAATACCTGTGCCGTGTTGACATCGCTTAACGAGCAGTCAGCAGATATCGCACAAGGGGTAAACGCTGCACTGGAGAATCGTGACCCTTCCCAAGTGGATCAGGAAACCGAGAACATTGGCGCAGGTGACCAAGGTCTGATGTTCGGTTTTGCTACCAACGAAACACCTGAATTGATGCCACTTCCAATCGCGTTGTCCCACCGTATTGCACGCCGCTTGTCGGAAGTGCGTAAAGACGGTACACTGGACTATCTTCGTCCGGATGGCAAAACGCAGGTTACGATTGAATATGATGGTAACAAACCAGTGCGTGTAGATACTATCGTTGTATCGACACAGCATGCAGAAGAAGCTACTCTGGAGCAAATCCAGAAAGATATTAAAGAACAAGTTATTCTTCCAGTCGTTCCTGCGGAACTTCTTGATGAAGAAACCAAATATTTCATTAACCCGACAGGCCGTTTCGTAATTGGCGGACCTCAAGGTGATGCCGGTCTAACCGGTCGTAAGATCATCGTTGACACGTATGGCGGCTATGCTCGTCATGGCGGCGGTGCTTTCTCCGGTAAGGATCCTACAAAAGTCGACCGTTCTGCAGCTTACGCGGCTCGCTACGTAGCTAAGAACCTGGTAGCAGCTGGTTTGGCTGATAAGTGCGAAATTCAGCTTGCCTATGCGATCGGTGTAGCTAACCCTGTCTCGATCAGTGTAGATACTTATGGTACAGGTAAAGTAAGCGAAGAGACACTGGTTGAATTGGTTCGTAACAACTTCGACCTGCGTCCGGCAGGCATTATCCGTATGCTGGACCTTCGCCGTCCGATTTACAAGCAGACTGCAGCCTATGGACACTTTGGACGTACGGATGTTGAGCTTCCTTGGGAACAAGTGGACAAGATAGATGTTTTGAAAGCTCAAGCAGGCATCTAAGTATATAACGATTCATTCAAACAAGATTCGGGACCTAAGCAATATCCGGATCATGAAGCAACAATTACTAGTAAAACATTTATATAGAAGCTGATATCTGATCTCAGGTATCAGCTTTTTTTGTTTTCGGTAGAGTCATCCAGTAGTTACAAGTTTCAACATGTTGTAATTTGGTACAAAACCAAGAATAATCATGCGAATCCAGTAGATTATTGGACTTTTTTCGTAACTTTTCCTCTTAAAAACAGTCTATTAATTAGAGACTTAAAACGTTCTGCAGTAGAGTTGCTAGGACTATAGATGGGAGAGTTACAATAATCATGATGCGTAAGGAAGAGTTGAATCCGTCACAAAGAGGTCATTCGGGGAAAAAATGGTTGGTCATTACACTTGCTGGTGTCATTTGGATTGGTCCGGTCCTTGGAAATGGAATTCCGGTGCTGAATGGGCCACTATCTTCTTCGGTAGTAGAAGCAGCGTCATCATCAGCTAAAAAGTTAAGTGAAGAAATTATTACATCTGGTGCAATTCTTATGAATTACCAATTCACAACAGGCTCACAGAAGTCACTCGCTAACGTCATTCGAGTAGATTTGAAGAACCCTAACGTGAAGCTGGACGTGATGACAGGTAAAGAAGGTTACTTTACGACGAGACAGAGCACAGGCGGGATGGCGAAGGAAAACGGCGCAGTCGCGGCGATCAATGGTGATTTTTTCAATACCGGTGCACAAGGTGCTCCTATGGGAGGACAAGTATCCGGTGGTTTGCTCATGTCAACACCGTCAGTGCTGAAGGGAATGTACGCATTTGCAGTGACTAAAGACGGCACGCCGATGGTGGATGAATTTACGTTCTCTGGCAGCTTTACCGCGGAGAATGGTGAGAAATTTACGCTTGCAGGTATGAACAAATCGGCTTATGTACCGGAAGGAACGTCTTCCACTTTCAGTCATTTGAATGCAGCCTATATATATACAAGTGCGTGGAAAGCAGTAGAGCGTCCGACAAACAGCTCGACCACACCAACTGAAGTTATGGTAAAGGATGGAGTCATTACAGAGATCTCGGATAAAGCCAGCATCCAGAAGTCCATTCCGGAAGGAAGCTTTATTTTGCGGACACATGGCACAGCGGCCAATTTTGTGAAAAATAATCTGGAGGTAGGACAAAAACTTACGGCTGATTATTCATTAGTCTCCAAGAAAACCGGGAAACAGATTAATCCGGAATCTCTTCAGATCATGATTGGCGGGCATACCATTCTGGTAAATGACGGTAAAGCAGCATCATTCTCACGGGACGTCAGCAGCATCGGTGGTTATCGTGCGCGTACAGCAGTGGGCTATTCCAAAGATGGCCGATATGCTTATCTGATTGCTACAGAAAAACATAGCGGAAGCGCAGGCATGTCACTCGGCCAGCTGCAGAGTTTCATGACCCAAATTGGCGTATGGAAGGGACTTAACCTGGATGGCGGTGGATCGACAACGATGGTTAACCGTCCATTGGCTGAGATGAACACAACTTTAACGTTTAACACGGAGTATGGTACGGCTCAGCGCAGTATCGTCAATGCGCTTGGAGTATTCTCTACGGCACCTAAAGGTTCGTTGAAGGGCTTTAAGGTTAGCGGGGACACGACTCTATTAATCGGGCAGACGGGCTCTTATCAACTGAAAGGCTATGATACGTACTATAACCCGGTTGACATGCAGTCTGTGAATCCGACTTGGAAGTCCAGTAATGGTAACATAAAGGTGAGTGGACAGAACGTTAAAGCAGTGTCATCAGGAACTTCGACGGTAACTGCTGTTAGCGGAAACGCTAAAGCAACCATGCAGGTGCAGGTGCTTGGTGGAGGCGATGTAGCATCCCTGAAGGTCGGTACGGCAGCAGCACCATTAGCAGCAGGAACAACCGTTTCTGTGCCTATAACAGCCACGTTGAACAACGGAAAGAGCATCGAGGTTCCGGGTAGCGCGCTCAAGTGGGAATTTATCGGTTTTAATGGTAAAGTAACGGACGGCCGTTTGACCGTATCATCTGTAAATACGAATACGAAAGTAGGATACGCTATCGCCCGTTATGACGGGTTCAGCACCGTTGTTATCCTCTCAGCAGCAGGGGAGAGCACATGGGAGAATTTTGAAAATGTAAGCTATCCGATTAACTTTACAACGAATGTGTCCGGGGTAACCGGAAACGCATCGGTTGTGAAGGGAAGCGGCACTCATGCAAATTCCAAAGTTTTGAAACTGGATTACGATATGAACGGTGGAATTGGGCAGAAAGTGTACGCCTACGCCCAGTTAAACAACTCTACAGGCAAAACGATCCCGGCAGCGGCGACAGCCATGACGCTTGACGTGGAAGGGGATAATAGTCTAAACTGGCTCCGCGCGGAGTTAAAAGACAACAACGGCAAGACCGTATATGTTGACTTGGCCAAAGTGATCGATTGGACCGGCTGGAAAACACTCAGTATTGATCTGAGCGGTTATAACATTGCTTTCCCAGCACAGTTGAAAAGAATGTATGTAGTCAACGTGGAGGAAGGACAGGATGAGCGTGCATTGACCGGTTCGGTATCTTTTGACGATATCCGATTTACGATGCCTGCGCTGTCGAGTGATGCAGGGTTGCCAACGGGTACAGCGGTCATGACAATCGGTCAGAAGTCGTTAACGATGAACGGCAAAAAAGTAGCTATTGATTCGGCTCCAATCCTGAAAAACGGTACAACATATGTTCCGATCAAACATGTGCTGGACGCCTTCGGCGGTCAGGCCAAGTGGAACTCATCAGCTCAGCGTGTAACTGTACTTCGCGGCGGAAAGCTGATGGATCTTACGGTTGGCAAGAAGGATTTTGTCTTAAACGGCAAGCGGATATCAGCTGCAGTCGCACCTATCATCTCTGGCGGTAGGACTTTGGTCCCTCTTCGCCTCGTTTCAGAGCAATTGGGCCTTAATGTAAAATGGGACAAGAACACGAAGACCGTTACGATCAAATCATGATATGGTATGATGTGTGTATGAAACGTTAGAAATGGAGTAGAGTGCGTGGATTATCAAGCTGATGCCATCGACCGTGTCATAAAGAACGCCATCCAAGTGATGGAAGACAGCAAATACCAGATGTTTGAAATATTGGAGACATCGCGCGATGAGCTCGTGTCTCTCAATCAGGAGCTGCAGCAGGTATTGAAAGAAACGACGGAAACCTTGGAGAAGGTAGACCAGTTGGAACTGAACTACCGCCGTTCCCGGATCCGGTTGACGGAAGTCAGCCGGGATTTTGTCCGGTATAAGGAAGAGGACATCAAGCAGGCGTACGAGAAGGCAACGCAACTTCAGCTTGATCTCATGATTTATCGCGAGAAGGAAATGTACTTGAAAGCAAGACGCGACGAGCTCCAAAAGCGGGCTCGCAGTGTCGAGAGCTCGGTGGAACGAGCGGAATCCATCGGATCGCAAATGGGGGTAGTGTTAGAATACTTGTCAGGGGAACTCGGACAGGTGTCTCGAATTATCGAGTCCGCCAAGAATCGTCAGGTTATTGGGTTGAAGATTATTTTGGCTCAAGAGGAAGAACGCAAGCGCATTGCACGTGAAATCCATGATGGACCGGCACAGCTGCTGGCTAATCTGGTTCTTAGGACGGAAATTGTAGAAAGAATGCTTGTTAAGCAGGAATTTAAGATGGTGCAGGACGAAATAGTAGATTTGAAGGGGCAGGTCCGATCCAGCCTTGAAGAAATGCGCAAAGTTATCTTTAATCTGCGTCCAATGGCACTCGATGATTTGGGGCTTATCCCCACACTCCGTAAATACGTGCATGATTTTGAAGAGAAAACCAAAATCCGCATGTTGTTTGAAACACGTGGCAAGGAGCATCGTCTCTCTTCTGCGATGGAGGCGGCCATCTACCGGTTGGTGCAGGAAGCACTTACAAATGCGGCCAAACATGCTTACCCGACATATGTGCTAGTGGAACTTACATACCAGGCGCAAATGGTTAAAATCGTCGTACAAGACAACGGACTAGGATTCAAGGTTGAATTACTGGAACAGAAGAGCAAGGATCACTTTGGGTTAATCGGCATGCGGGAGAGGGTCGAACTGCTCGAAGGGAGAATGGAAATTGAATCAGCTGAGAATCAAGGTACAAAGATCATTATCCATATCCCGACGAACGTAGAGAAGAGAAAGGAGTAACAGAATGGAAAATTTCGAGAATGAAAATCCGGTCATTAAAGTGCTTTTAGCAGATGACCATCAGCTTTTCCGTGAAGGGCTTAAACGTATTTTAAATATGGAGGATGACATTGACGTCATCGGTGAATGTGGAGACGGCATTCAGGTGCTGGAATTCTGCAATCAGATTAAGCCGGACATCGTTCTGATGGACATCAATATGCCTACGGAGAATGGCGTGCAGGCTACCGAGAAACTGCGTGAGTTATTCCCGGAGATTAAAGTTATTATTCTTTCCATTCATGATGATGAGAGCTATGTGTTTGAGACGCTCCGTAAAGGAGCAAATGGATATTTGCTGAAGGATATGGAAGCTGAATCGCTGATCAATGCGATCCGCTCCGTTCACGAGGGCTATGCCTTCATTCATCCGAAAGTAACGGGTAAGCTTATCCAGCAGCTTCGCCGCATGACTTACGTGAATGAAGCCGGAGCTATGGCAGAAGGCGGTACACGTGAAGCTGGCGTTAAATTTGTCGCTGGGGAGAATAACCCGTTGACACGCCGCGAAGCTGAAGTGCTTCGTCTGATGGCTGAGGGTAAGAGCAATAAGATGATCGGGGAATACCTATTCATTAGTGAAAAAACCGTAAAAAACCACGTCAGCAGCATTTTGCAAAAGATGGAGGTCGACGATCGCACGCAAGCGGTTATCAACTCCATCAAATATGGCTGGGTGACACTGTAAGCCGCCGTCCGAAGCACGGACACGGCTGTACACATGGGGGAGGGAATCGCCAGGATATGGCGGTTCCTTTTGTGTTTTTTTGAGGAGTCAGATTAGTGCCGTGACCTGGGGCTAATGTGCGGGCTTCAGGTCATCCTGTCACCGCTTTTCTTTTTTCGGCATATACTGTCGGTAAGAGAAGGAGGTGAGTCTCATGGTTGCCCATTTACTGTGGATACTGGCCATATACGGGATCGCAGTGGCGTTGGTACACATCCTGCATGCCCGTCGGCATCGTGGAGGATCACCGAACCGGCGTTCACGGATGCATTATGAGCTGATTACGTCCAACCATGAGCGGCAGGTGGAATGGTACTTGAGAGCCCTTTCACTGTATGCCCTGCTAAGCGGGACGCGGGTGCGCGTCACCGTCCTTGATGACCGGTCGGATGATGATACGATGGTAATTGTGCACAGATTGGTGAACTTGTCTGGAATAGAGCTGCATGTTGGCGAGTTGAATTCAGATGAGGACGCGAACAAGGGTATGAAGAAGATAACTTCCGAAAGTGATGAACATTTTATTCGCATTGATCTGCGAATCCCAAGTGAGGCTGTCCGAATCCCCTATGTACAGGGTTAGGCGGCAGGAAAGTGGTTATGTCGGCTTTTTTTTCCGGGCTATAGATGTTATGGCGTGAAGCACACTCCAACCTTTACAGGGAGAGGAGGGTGCTTTTTTGCGTTGGGAGGGGCGAGGTGCCAGGTGATAGGCAATGGTTCCATTGGGTATGAAGCCGAAGCATGCGAGCGGACTCACGTTCCGTTATATTGAGTAATTTCGTCTATTAGAGTGAAGTGGCGGACTGAGAGGACGTTATTTGTACCTATTCAAGCGAAATCGGGCATGTTTTGAGGAAATAGCGGCTTCTCAGTCCGAAAAAGATTGCAAAACTCGTCCAATGCAGCGAATAGCGGAATGTCAGTCCGGCAATATGTGCCGCTCGGGGCTTGTCTCGTATTTTCGTACCTCGCGTAGCTCCCGAACATCGGTGTGGCCGTGCATTTAACCACTATCGATTGACAGCGATTAGTTACTTAATAACTTATTGTGGATTGGAGTCCGAGAGTTTTCGTTATTTTATACATGTGGTCGATCGGCGTCATGCAACACCACTCACCGCGTTGGGAGCTGCGTGCGGTGCGAGAAATAAGGACAAGCGGTGGCGGGAAGCGGCGCATGTGATACTGATATTTTTCTTTCATTTTTTATATCTGTAGAAGATGAAAGGCAAGCTTTTTGTACACGACCTTCGTTATGAAAAGTCACACTGTATTGGGACTTGTATGGCTAGTAATAGAGGTGGAAAGGAGGATGTCTGTTGCAGGCAGCTTTGTATGCGGTGAAGAGTATGGGGGTTTGGAGAATTGAGGTATCGTTGGATGTCCGAGTAGATGTGCAGTGGTGGCTGTTAGGTGGGGGGAAAGAGCAGGAATTGAAGAGAGTCAGGGGACTAAAAGGTGGAGATACATATTACGCGAAACTCCCAGAGCGCAGTTCGACGTCGTTTGACGGTGATCGACGACGGCGGCAGGCGACTGACCGTCAACATATTGCAACCTCACCATTAAGGCAGGTTGCTGAGGATCGGGTGATGTTAGAGGGGAATAGGAGGTATGACGGGTTACCTTCGGTTGAGGAGAACAAACAATCAGCAGAATGGTTTGTCCTGTTAGCCTGGAGTTTGCCATTGGGCTGGGCAGTCAGCTTGAGGGAGAGGTTTCGTGGAGAGAGGGTGATGGATGGCTGGGGATTAAAGGAATGGCGTGCATATGTGCTGCGATCTCTGGCTGTGCATTTAGCCGCAGAGCCGCAAGGTCAGGAAGAACAGCTGTTAGGCAAGGCTAATGATATGGTGATGTGGACGTCCGGGAATATAGATGGAGTAAATACCGGGTTTGAGGATTCTATCGTGTGGGATAGGCTGCTTGTGCAAGTGGAGGAGTTAGGGGAACTACTGCAAGGACGGGCACTGCTGGCCGGCGAGGTGGAGGCTTTGCTGGAGGAGGCTTCTGACTGTGTGAAGCCTCCAGAACGCGGTGCGGCGTCGCATGATGCCGCTCGACCACATGGTGGAATGGACTTGTCCGTCGGCTGGCTTGCCGCGGCCCAGCTTGGCTGCCTGCTGGGCCGCCTGCGCCTGAATGCGGGGCTGGCACAGCCCGCCCCGCGGGAGAAGCCCGGCTGGCTGCGCCGCAGCCGGGCAATGGCCCTTCGCTGCCGGCGCTGCGGCAGCGAGGCCCTTAGCCGCACGGCATGCGCCACGTGCGGCTCGGCGGCTTGCGCCTATTGCGAGGCCTGCCTCGCGATGGGGCGCAGCCGCTCTTGTGCGCTGCTGCTGCAGGGCGCAGCGCAACCGGCCGTGCGTGGCACGGCCGGGGGTTCCCCCACCGAGGCCTTGGGCCGGTGGGGGCTGAGCGCAGCGCAAGGCGTCGCTGCAGGCGCCGCGCTGCGGTTTTTGGCGGAGCCGCCGGAGGCGGGCTCCGCGGCCGCCCGCTTCCTGATCTGGGCGGTGACGGGCGCCGGGAAGACCGAAATGATTTTCCCGCTGCTTCAATCCGTACTGGATGCGGGCGGGCGGGTGCTGGTGGCGGCGCCTAGAAGAGACGTGGTGCTGGAACTGGCACCCCGGCTGGCCACCGCCTTTCCGAGTGAGAGCATAGTGACGCTATATGGAGGCAGTCCTGATCGCTGGAAGCGAGGCAGCATTACCTTGGCGACGACACATCAGCTGCTGCGTTTCCGCTACGCTTTTGATCTGGTTGTCATTGATGAGATCGATGCTTTTCCGTATCATAACGATCCGATGCTTGATTATGCCGCCAAGGGGGCCTGTAAGCCAGGCGGCAAATATATCTACCTGTCCGCGACCCCGCCCTCGAAGCTACAGCGTGAGGCGGCTGCAGGGAGACTGCCTCACGCCAAAGTACCCGCACGTTTTCACGGTCATCCCCTGCCTGTGCCGAAGCCTCTCAAAATCCCCTCTGTCCAGCGTTGTCTGACTCAGAAGAGTCTTCCTTCAAATCTGGTGCGTGAGCTAAAGATCTCTATTAGCCGGGGAGCCCAAGTCTTTTTATTCGTTTCGCGCATCCGTCATATTGATTCGTTTTTGCAACTGTTACGCCGCTATTTTTCGGAGATTACGATAGAGGGGACATCTTCTGTGGATCCCGACAGAGGAAATAAAGTGATGTCGTTTCGGAACCGTGATATTCGTCTGCTTGTAACAACTACGATATTGGAGCGCGGTGTCACTGTGCCTAAAAGTGACGTATTTATCGTGGATGCAGACAGTGATCTCTTTGATGAAGCGGCGCTGATTCAAATGGCCGGTCGGGCTGGCCGTTCCAAGGATGATCCTGCGGGGAAGGTTGTATTTGGCTCACCTCAATGGACACGGTGTCAGCGCTCGGCTGTGAACCAGATCAAGCGAATGAACCGGATTGCCAGGAAGGGTAATTATTTGAAGGTTTGAGTGAGAGCTTAGGAGGCCAATAATCATGCTAATGGATACGCTGGACCGAATTCTGGGGCCATTTCACCGAATGCTGGTAGCATCCGGGCAGAAGTGCCTTACTTGCGGTAGAACGACAGCTTTGTCACGTGAACACCTCGGATTATGCAGAACGTGTTACCTATCGATTCCGTGGATTACGAATCCAAGATGTATGTACTGTGGAAGACATATCGGTTGTCCAGATTGTACTCGTGAGAGCGCTGGACCGTGGCATTTTGTATGTAACCGAAGTGCAGCAGCTTATAACGCCGATATGAGGGAGTGGTTGGCACAGTATAAATACCGTGGGAACGAGTCGTATGCTTCACTTTTGATCGGCATGTTGGAGCGGGCGTACCGTCAGTTGCAGCGAGAGGCACAAAAGAGATGGCAGTTTATATCATCACATGAGACTAGTAAAAAGTCAGGTTTGCACTGGCGTATCCAACTCGTTACATCGGTTCCAGTCAGTGAGACGAGACTCAAGGAAAGGGGCTTTAACCAAGCAGAGGTGCTGGCGCGCGGCTTGGCCGCTGCCTGTAAGCTGCCATATGCCGAATTGCTCCGGCGCGATCGGCATACAGACAAACAGAGTTTCAAGAGCCGGATGGATCGATTGAAAGATATGGAGGGGATTTTTCGCTGCATACCGGAAGCGGGAGAAATACTAGACTTTCAAGCAAACCATACATATATAAGTTCTCCCCAGCGAGCATTCCAAGTCCCAACGGACAGTGCATTTCCAATACGAATATTATTAATAGATGATATCTATACAACGGGCAGCACCGTGAATGCTTGTTCCAAAGAGCTAAAGGCCGCTGGGGAGGTACAAGGAATCTTGGTAGAAGTGTATAGTCTGACTTGGGCACGTTCTTGATAGAATAAGGGATAAATACGTAATATTTTTCCTGTAAAATATGGACGCAAGGACTAATATAAGTTAATCTAGGGGTATCAAAGGATCTATGCGTCATGGAGGGCGGTTAGTATGAACTTGGGGAATTGTCCTCGGTGCGGCAAATTGTATGCGCTGAACTTCCGGGATATGTGTTCTGACTGTTTGAAAGGCATTGAGGTAGAGTACCAGGATTGCGCTCAATATTTACGAGATACGAAGGGTGCTACAATCCATGAAGTATCCGAAGCGACAGGAGTTACGATTCGCCAGATCACAAAGTTTATTCGTGAAGGGCGGATTTCTATTGCTAACGCACCGAATTTGTCGTATCCCTGCGAGGTTTGCGGAACGCTGATACGTGAGAGCAATATGTGTGAATCGTGCAGAATACGGCTGACGAAGGAATTAAGAAGCGTTGCTGCGGATGACCAATCCGGAAACGACAGTCAAAGTAAGAAGGACGATCATACCTATAGAGCAGTTGACAAATTACGCAAATACTAAAACGCTACAATCGAACTATTAACTATGTTTCATTCCCGACCGATAATCTTAGTAAAGGTTATCGGTTTTTTCACATTATTCTAAGTCTTTTGTAGAATGTATGTACAGGTTTTTTCTATATAAAAGGAAGGTGAGCGTTATGAAGATTAACGAAACCGGACGCGTTGGCGCTGTCCACTCGTACCAACGAAATATGGAGGCCCACCGACAGGAACAACACAATAAGACTCGTCGCAAGGACGAGGTGTCTATTTCAACGGAAGCGAAGGAGATGCTTCAGGCTCAGGAACGTGCTGGCGATCCGGCGCGCATAGAGAAGATTCAATCCCTGAAAGAACAGGTCTCCTCGGGGACTTACCAAGTGAGTGCCGATAAACTTGCGGAGAAGCTGCTGCCTTATTTTAAGCAGTTTCCTGAGAGCTAAGGGTGTCTGATATGACAGTACAGGTATTAATTGATTCCCTGCAGCGGCTAGAAATGGTATATAACGACATGCTAGCTGTGGCTGACGCTAAGAAGCAGGCCATTACGAAGAACGATGTGGATGCTGTCGTCCAGTTGCTGAATCGAGAGTCTAAAGGAATGAAGACGATTGAGCAGCTGGAGAAGGAGCGCATCGAAGCCGCGTATACTTTTTTGCAGAGCCGCGGAGTCAAGTCACAGTTGGAGTTAACACTGACAGAGCTTGCGCGGCTTGTATTTGATCCGGAGGAAAAAGTGAAGCTGCTGGATGTTCAGTCCCGTTTGTCCCGCACGCTTCTTGCGCTGAAGGAGAAAAATGATCTGAATCAGCAGTTGCTGGTGCAATCACTCGATTTCATCGATTTCTCCCTCGACATGCTGACTGGAAAATCATCACAAGACGAGGTCACATATCATCACCCGTCTGACAAAGGCGGCAGCACAGGACGGCCGGGCCTGTTCGATACCCGAGCGTAAACAGGAGGATTTTGTCATGCGATCTACATTTCATTCATTAGAAACGGCCAAGCGGAGCCTGTTTACACAAACAGCCGCACTCGGAACGACAGGTCATAATATTGCTAATGCCAATACGGAAGGCTACTCCCGTCAAGTGGTGAAGATGCAAGCGTCCATTCCAATGGAAGCCTACGGTTTGTCACGTTCCACTATCGCTGGACAGATGGGTACAGGCGTTGAGTTCACTAGTATTGATCGTATCCGGGAGATGTTTTTGGATGATCAGTTCCGCGGTGAGAACAGTTCGTTCGGCAGCTGGAACATACAATATGACACGCTGGACAAGCTGGAGGCGATTATAAATGAGCCTTCCGACAGCGGTATCCGCAAAGTTATGGATAAGTTCTGGAACTCATGGTCTGAGCTGTCTAAAAGCCCCGATGACCCGACTGCACGCAAAATCGTGAAGCAAACGGCTGAGGCCTTGACTGACGCACTCAATCATATGAGTACTCAGCTAGATAATTTGAGTAAGGATTTGAATTCCAATATCGATGTTAAGGCTAGGGAAGCCCAAGGGTACTTAACAACGATTGCTGACTTAAATAAGACGATTAACCGGATCGAACAAATGGGTGATCAGGCAAACGATCTCCGCGACCAACGCGATCTGATGGCCGATAAGCTGTCCAAAATTATGGACATCACGGTAACGGATGGCGAGGGAGGATACAATGTATCCCTTGGCGGACAAAATCTTGTAGAAGGCGAAGCGGTGACCGTAACCGTTGACGGTGCGTTCCTGACTACAGCTTTTGCAAGTGGTGATCTTAAGGGCGGAGAAGTCCACGGAATGATTATCTCAAAGGATACACTCGTGGAGGATTATCGGAATCAGATCAACTCGCTCGCGAATACACTTGTTAACGGGGATGTTGAGGTTACACTCCCAGCAGGAGCGATGCCTCCAGAAGGGACAATCCTAACCTCCGACGCGGAAGTTAAAATCAATGGACAGGTCAGCACTTTACCAGCAGGCCAGCCTATGCCTAAAGGTGCTGTACTGAACAAAGATGTCTCTACGACTGTAAAAGGTTTTAACGGCCTTCATCAGCTTGGATATACGATGGATGGTTCCACTGACAAAGGGGTGCCGTTTTTTACGGCAGTAGATGGTGGCTCTACCATTACGGCGGGTAATATTCGTCTAAACCAGGTTATTTCGGATAATCCCGATAAAATTGCTACTTCCATGAGGCTCTCTTCAGACGGGAATTCTGTAATCAACGGGAATAATGATCTGGCTAAGCTGCTGACAAATCTTAAGGATTCTCCGTTTACAATACTAGGTGGTACAAGCAGCTCGACTATTGACGGACTGTTCAGATCGATGGTTGGACAATTAGGTGTCCAAACACAGGAGAGTTATCGCCAGACTGAGAACTCTTATACCCTAGTTTCACAGGTTGAGACCCGCCGCATGTCTGTCAGCGGTGTTTCCTTGGACGAAGAGATGACCAATATGATTAAATTCCAACACGCCTATAGTGCGGCCTCCCGTTTCTTGACGACTTTTGACCAGTTGCTAGACAAGTTGATCAATTCCACTGGCGTGGTAGGAAGATAATGAGGAAGGAAGGTATTTAATTATGTTAAGAGTCACCACAAATATGATGAGCAGCCAGTTGATGTTGAACCTAAACAGGAATGCTCAGCGGATGAATGAAACACAACTGCAGGCATCGACTGGTCGTAAGCTTAATAAGCCATCTGATGATCCGGTTGGAATCACATATTCACTGCGTTACCGTGGAGAGCTTTCATCCAACGAGCAGTACCAGAAGAATGTGGATAATGCCGTATCTTGGTTGGATTTTAGTGATAGTACCATGAATCAGGCTGGAGATGTATTAAATAGATTGAAGGCCCTGGTTGTCCAGGCCTCTACGGAGACCAACCCACAATCTGGATTAGACAGTATTAGTCAGGAAGTCTCCCAGTTGAAGGAGCAACTCGTTGATATAGCAAACAGCAGACTAAACGGAAAATATGTGTTTAATGGACAGCAATACGACAAGATGCCGTATGGTTTTCCGAAGAATCCAGATGGATCTCTGGATACGTCTACAGCGGGTGCTACTACCACTGATCAAGGTGCTGTTGAATACTTGGTGGGTGAAAATGTTAAAATCGGTATTAACGTGACAGGTAGTGACGTTTTTGGTAGTGGAAATGACAATGTCTTTGTTATAATGGACCGTGTTTCCCAAGCTCTTAAGGACGGTAAACATGACGAAGTTAGTGCAGAACTAGCTAATATTGAGTCAAGTATGGACCGCCTGCTTAGTATGCGTGCTGAAGTGGGCGCGAAGACGAACCGAATTGAGTTGATGGAGAATCGATTAGGAGATCTTGAGCTTAATTTAACGGAGCTTCAGGCTAAAACGGAGGATGCTGATTTTGGAGAGTTGATTATGCGCTCCAAAATTCAAGAGAATATTTATAACGCATCTCTATCAGCAGGTGCTAAAATTATTCAACCCTCATTAGTTGATTTCCTGAGATAACCATTAATAGAAATTTGGTGTGTAAAGCTTAGGAAGCTGTAGATGGCGGTAAGTCTATCTATAGCTTTCTTTTAATTTATTTAGGATTGGAGTGGTGTATATGATTATTCATACGTCGATGTGGGGGGAATTGGATACGCCAGAAAGCCAAATCTACAATTTTCCCAAGGGAATACCAGGGTTTGAGGAAGAGCATCAATTTGCTCTTATTGATGAAGAGGACAGCCCGTTTGTATATATGCAGTCCTTGAAGCAAAAGCATCTCACGTTTGTTATGGCAGATCCCTTTCTTTTTTATCCTGACTATGAATTTGATTTACCTGATACTGATGCAGAAGAACTTTGTATTGATGATGCGATATCTGTGAAGTGTATTATTACGGTAAGAGAGAAGATCGAAGAGTCCAGTATAAATCTACTTGCCCCGCTGGTGTTCAATCCTCAACAAAGGTTAGGTAAACAAGTTGTGCTTCAAGGAGTGCCATATCGTACAAGCCATCGTCTATGGAACGATTCTGTTGATGAGAATGGAAGGGACGGTGTTTAAGCAATGCTGGTACTCTCACGTAAAGTAGGGGAATCCATCGTTATTCAGGATCAGATTGAGGTCACCGTTCTCAGTGTAGAGGGGGAAACGGTTCGTATCGGGGTCAAGGCTCCCAAACAGGTTGATATTTTCCGTGAGGAAGTGTATCTCTCAATCCAGGAATCTAACCAAGAGTCTGCGACTCCTACACAGGCTGGCATGAACGCTTTAATAAAGATGGTAGACCAAAAAAATAAAAATTAAAAAAAGTAAACTTTGCTATTAAAAGTTGCTCCTTCCTGACGATATATATAATAGAGCGGTAATTCTTCAGGGCGGCCGACCTGTGAAGACGCTCATACCACAAGGATGTGGGAATTAAAACTATTTCAGGGAGGAAACAAACAATGATTATCAATCATAACGTACCAGCTTTGAACACACACCGTAACATGGGTCTGAACACGAATGCAGCAAGCAAGAACATGGAGAAATTGTCTTCTGGTCTTCGCATTAACCGTGCAGCTGACGATGCTGCTGGTCTTTCGATTTCCGAAAAAATGCGCGGTCAAATCCGCGGTCTAGAGCAAGCACAACGTAACGTTCAAGACGGTATCTCTTTCGCACAAACAGCTGAGGGTGCTATGAACGAAGTTAGCTCCATGTTGACTCGTATTAAAGAACTGAGCGTACAGCAAGAAAATGGAACTTACAGCAATAGCGATAAATCCAACATCAAAGCTGAGCTTGGACAACTGGGCGCACAAATCGACAGTATCCTTACAAACACAAAATTTAACGGAATTAATATCTCTGGTGGCTCGGTTGCAATCCAAGCTGACGATGATGCTTTCCAAATCACTATTAATGGTATTAGTTCTGCTGGCTTTAAAGGTTTGACTTCTGCAGTAACACTTGCAAGTGCTACTTCTGCAATTGAAGCAGTAGCTAAGCAACGTGCTCAATTGGGTGCTGTACAAAACCGTCTGGAGTACACTTCCAATAACTTGGGTACAACTGTTGAGAACCTGACTGCTTCCGAATCCCGTATCCGTGATACCGATATGGCAAAAGAAATGGTTAACCTGTCTAAAAACAACATCTTGTTGCAAGCTTCCCAATCCATGCTTGCGCAAGCTAACTCTGCTCCACAAGGCGTTTTGTCCCTGCTTCGTTAATACTGGACATAGATTGATTTTTCAAAAGATCCTGCTCACGGCAGGGTCTTTTTTACTTTTTATTTGTTTACCATAAAAATAATACATAATTGACCGATATATAAGATAGTAGCAGTACAAGACAACTCTGATTAGACTCGCTGAAGTTTATTAAAACTATAAGTGGAGGTTTATATGATATGAACCCGATGATATCGTCCAACACTGGGAATGTTCCAGCAATTCCACAGACAAATTTACATAAGCGAGATATAGCGGTGGATAACGAGAACGGTCAACTTGCTGCACAGGCGACAGCACTTGCAGGAGGTAACAAGCAACAACAAACATTAGAAGACACTGTTCAGCAACTGCAAAAGGCTATTGATGCTATTCAGGGCCCTCCAAGAACACTCGAATTTTCTATTCATGAAAAAACGAATGCTATTATGATTAAAGTTATGAATAAAGAGACAGGCGATCTTATTCGTGAAGTGCCGCCCGAGAAAATTTTAGATCTGGCAGCCAAAATGATGGAGATCACCGGTATTATTGTCGATAAGAAGATATAAGGAGATGAAAGCATGGTAACCAGAATCGGTGGTCTTGCATCAGGTATGGATATTGATGCAATGGTTAAGAAATTGATGACGGCTGAACGAAAGCCGCTTGATAAATTGAATCAGCAGAAACAGTTAATGGAGTGGAAACGCGAGAGTTATCGTGAAACAAGTACGAAGTTGGTGTCGTTTCTCCAAGATAAATTATCAAAACTATCCATGAGCAGTTCCATCAGTGCTCAAAAGGCAACGGTAACCGGTAATACGGAATCATTGTCTGCTGTTGCCTCATCTTCTGCCAGCGGTGTTCTCGATATTACGGTGGAGAGACTTGCTACAGCTTCTCGGTCAGTGACTGTTCTAGATAAAGATGCAGATGGAAAAGTGATTCCATTTGATATGGATGGTTCTACATTACTATCTGATTCCAAATTAAATATCAGTGCAGGATTTGTAAAAATAGGAAATGTTGACATTGAAGTTACAGCTACGGATACGATCGATTCTTTTGTACAAAAAATAAACAATAGTAAAGAAGCGGGTGTCACTGCTCTCTATGATAAAAACTCAGGTTTGTCTCTGACAAGTAAAACAACGGGTTCAAATGAGATTGAAATAGCGACAGAGATATCGAGTGCATTCAAATTAAAATCCACCGCGGGTGTGGACGCTGCTTTAACGGTTAATGGTTTGGCCATCACTAAGTCCTCTAATACATTTGATCTAAATGGAGTAGCTATAACACTCAAGGCCCCAACTAATGGACAAGTAACCCGAGTTGAGGTTTCTAAGGATACAGATAAACTCGTTGAGACAGTTCAAAGTTTTGTAGATGCGTATAATGATGTTTTAACTACACTGAACAGTAAGGTGAGCGAAGAACGTTATAAAAAATACACTCCACTTAGCACTGAAGAAAGGGCTGCAATGAGTGATGAAGAAGCGAAATTGTGGACCTCAAAGGCGAAAAGTGGGATGCTTAGAAATGATAGCATTCTACAAGATACCATTTCTGAAATGCGTACGGCTATGCTTCAGGGTGTGGATATCGGTAGGGTAGAGAACGGTATAAACAAACCCTTAATGCTTTCTGAACTAGGCATTACAACAGGGACATATGACACTAAGGGAAAATTGATTCTGGATCAGGACAAACTCCGTTCAGCACTTGAGAAGGATCCAGACATTGTTAACAATTTTTTTGGTAAGCAGGATCCTGCCAATTTGTTAACAAATGTATATACATCTCAGGACGGGGTATTTGCTAAATTAAAGAAAATAACAAATGTTAGTCTACAAAAGATGGCAGATACAGCCGGTACATCTCGGGTAAGTAGTGATTTGAGTTCTACGTTTTTAAGTACGAGCTCGATGGGGGAGCAATTGACGAGTCTTGAACGACGAATAAGTGACATGACGAGCCGTCTGAATAGGATTGAAACGAATTATTTTAAAAAGTTTACTGCAATGGAAACAGCTATTAACAGATATAACAATCAATCATCAAGTCTCGCGAGTTTCATGTCTTAAGGGAGGTTTTACAATTGATTAACTCACCCTATCAAAAATATCAGCAAATACAGGCTCAGACTGCATCCAAACCTAAACTTCTAATCATGCTTTATGATGGAGCAATTCGCTTTGTCCGTTCTGGAATCGAGGGTATTGAGGAACATAATGTTGAGAAATCCAACAATAACCTGTGCAAGGCACAAGCCATTGTACATGAGCTTATTTCTTCATTAAACTTCGATTATCCTATATCATATGACTTGGTGCGAATCTACGAATATATACTAAATCAGTTGATAGAGGCCAATGTGAAAAAATCGGTCCTCCCTGCACAGGAGGTATTGGAACACTTATCTGATTTGCGTGAGGCTTGGATTGAAGCAAGTAAGGCACCAGGTTTTGGTGGTGGAGTATGAAGGGTGATAGCGAATTAAATCAGTTGCTAGATGAATTGGAGCATATAACCAATACGGTGATCGATAATTTGTTGAATATGGATGAAGAGGATTTTGAGCAGTTTGTGAGTAAAAGGCAAAATATTGTGGAGCAGTTGGAGCCTTACCGCTCTATAATGAACGACACTGATAAACAGAAAATTCGAGCAATAATAGACCATGACCCTGAGATCCTTGAGCAAATGCACGCTCTGAAACAGGAAGCGGGTAACTGGATGGAGAAGAGAGAGTCCATCCGAGTACAACAGAATGCATATCAGCATGCTTATACCTACGATAGTTTGTTTATAGATCATAAGAAATGAATGAGTACTCTATTTTTTAGCAATATAATAATGCCTACTTTTGAATTCAAAGGGGCCGCTCTCTCGGGAGAAGCCTTAGAATTTAAAGGGGGCATTTTTTGAATTGAGGGGGGTTTTTTTATGAAAAGGTTCATTCCCTCAACAATAAGTCCGATATATTATAGAGAACAATTTTAATTTTGGATTGGTGGTATCTTCATGTCTAACTTACAAGTAAACTATAGTTCGCTAAAACAGAGGTTTCCCCATGTTAGAACGAAGATGGATATTATACAAAATTCCCATCCAACTGAATCAAGTTTATATGTAGAAATGATCGATAGGGACTCAGCCTGGCTACAGGCTGTTGAGTCCTCGTTAAATGACTGTAAAATCGTTTTTGTATATGGATTTGGAAGAGGATTTAGTATAGCAGATCTGCTTGATCGGTATCCGGATTGCTGGTTTTTTGTGTATGAGCCTGACGAAAATCTTTTTCTTGAAACCCTATCTGAATACGATATTTCATTTATATTAGAACATCCAAATTTTTACTGGTTATCCGTGGGTGAGTCGCAATTAAACATGCTGTTTCATATGGTTTGTAGTTACATGCAGGATGAAATGGTTTTTGTAGCGTTACGACATTATCTAGAAAATGATATGGATATTCTACGCGGCATTAAACAAAAGTTTATGGAATACAGAGACACATTCTATTCTAATAAGCATACGGAGCATCGTTTCCGAGAGGAATGGACTCGGAATTATTTGTACCATGTAACTGATATACTTAATACTCCATCGATTGAGCAACTTTTTTATTCCTTTGAGGGAAGTACTGCAGTTATTGTTTCGTCAGGACCATCTCTACAGGAAGATATAGAGTACTTGAAAAAATTACATCCTCATGCTCTTATTATTGCAGCCGGTTCGAGTATACAGGCACTAATTAAGCATGGTATTCGTCCCCATCTAATAGTTATTATGGATGGGCACCCAATTAACAAACGGATATTTTCAACCCCAGAATCACTTGAAGCACCTCTTCTGTTTACATCGTCTTCTTATTATGAAATATCTGATTTAAAACACACTCAAAAAATTCATAGTATCATGAAGAGTGATGCTGTATCTCAATATTTGTTAGAGTACAGTCGGGAACAACTCTTTATATCTCCATCGGCAACTGTAGCAGGAACAGCCATTCAGGCTGCTGCATGCCTTGGTGCTAAAAGAATTGTTCTGGCAGGGCAAGACCTCTCCTTTCCGGACCAAAAGTTTTATACAGATGGAATTGAGCACTTTTCTTCAGATAATACGGATGAAAAAGTACAGACTGCACATAAGAAAGTGCTTAATGTGAAAGGGACGTATAATCCCACTGATGATAGTTTTCTATTGATGAAAGATGGAATTGAGAATCTAATTACGGGACTTCCAAAAGTTGAATTTATTAACACTAGTCGCAATGGAGCCGCCATTGAAGGGGCACCATTCAAGCCGATAGATGAGCTATATGAGCAGTTACAATCTGAAAGGGTCGAATCAGATGCAATAGGTGATTGGATTGAAAACAATCATCACATCGTAGACAATAGTCGAATGCTTTATTTTAAAGAAAAACTAGAACTAACTCTTCTGGACCTGTTAAATGTACGTTCAGAGATTAAATTGATAAAGAATCACTTGAATAAGCTGCGCGAGTTAAGTCGAATAAAACCGATAAAAGCACAAAGAGAATTAGAATTGATTGAACAGATGTGGGGCGCTATTGCGAACAGAGGTTGGTTTGCACCTATCGTGGAATCTATTCTGCCCTTACAAATCGCTAAATTTGATCAGTTGTTACCAATCATCATTACAGAACAAAATCTTATTCGTAAGACAGATCTGATCTGCGAGAATCTCGGTAGTTTGCTTACAGAGATCAATGATAGAATTCCTGATTTGGAAGATATGTTTGCAGAATCGCTTCTTCGATTTAAGGATTAGACTGACTTCAGACTTCCAAACAACTCTCTAACGTCTTATATACGGAGGTAATTATGTTTACGAATAAAGTGGTATTAGTAACCGGCGGAACAGGATCGATCGGCAGCGAGATCGTTCGGAATATACTGACTTACAATCCGAAGGCTTTAAGAATTTTCAGCCGGGATGAAAGCAAGCAGTTCAATCTGCAACAAGAGCTCAAAGAATTTGATAATGTTCGACACTTGATCGGCGATATCCGGGACAAGCAGAGGCTGAGCTATGCAATGGAAGGGGTGGACTATATATTCCATGCCGCGGCGCTTAAGCACGTTCCTTCTTGCGAGTATAATCCGATGGAAGCTGTTAAAACGAATGTGATCGGTGTGCAGAACCTCATCGAAGCAGCGCTTGAAAACAACGTGGAAAAAGTGATTGCCATCAGCACGGATAAAGTAGTTAACCCAACTAACACCATGGGAGCGACGAAGCTGCTTTCGGAAAGATTGATTTCTGCAGCCAGTCTGTATAAAGGTAGCAAGCGAACCGTATTCTCTTGCGTAAGATTTGGTAACGTGATGGGGTCGAGAGGCTCTGTCATCCCGCTATTCCGTGAGCAGATCTTAAAGGGAAAGCCGGTAACCGTCACGCATAAAGACATGACGCGGTTTATGATGTCTATTCCTCAGGCTGCTCAGCTTGTTATCGATGCGGCACATTATTCACAGGGCGGCGAAGTGTTCGTTCTAAAAATGCCGATTCTCAAAATAACAGATCTTGCGAAGTGTATGATCGAATCATTCCAAGAGGCATCAGGCCATAGATATGCCGGAAAGGTAACTGAAACGGGAATTCGTCCCGGAGAGAAGATGTATGAAGAACTAATGACACTCGAGGAATCGGAGCGGGCTCTAGAGAATGAAAGAATGTACATTATTCCTTCTTCTTTTATGACGAAAGAACCTCATTATGAAGGTTTTAAAAAAGCCCCCCGCCAGGAATACTCATCCATGACGGCACCGCGTATATATCCGGCTGACATCCGGATGTTGCTTGAAAATTACGGCTTGGGATTTGCGAGAGAGGCAACGTATGAAGAAGCTAGATAAGTGTTTAGCGATTATTCCCGCTCGGGGTGGATCTAAAGGGGTACCACGCAAGAACCTGCGATTGATTAACGGAAAGCCGCTAATACAATATACAATTGAGGCTGCTTTGGGTAGTCGACGTATCGATCAAACGGTAGTCTCGACGGATTGTACGGAGATTGCTCAGGTATCCGTCGAAGCCGGAGCTACGGTTCCTTTTATTCGGCCTTCTGCATTAGCTGAGGACCACTCCAGAACGATTGATGTCCTAAAGCATGCTGTTGAATTTTATGAGAATCAGGGTGTTTTTTACGAACATATTATTCTGCTTCAGCCTACGTCGCCACTGCGTAACTCTTTCGATATCGAAGAGGCTTATAGCATATTCTTGCAGAATGAAGCTGACTCCTTGCAAAGTGTGTCGCCGGCATTGCAGCATCCTTATTTGTTTAGGAAGTTTGATGATACACTCTTGGGGCCGTATCAGTCTGTAGAAGATGAACGGTTAAGGAGACAAGATCTAGAAGAGATATTTGTTTTAAATGGAGCTATTTATATCGTAAAGAAAGGGCTTCTTATGGAAGAAAGCTCGTTAGTTGGATGTAGAAACTGCGGTTATGTAATGCCTAAAAGTCGATCTATCGATATCGATGATGAGTTAGACTTGGAAGTAGCAGAAGCTTATTTGAGAAAAACTACAGGTTGTTGATGTGACATAGGAAGGAGTGAACAGTCATGAGTGAACCACGATTTGGCAAGGACGGGCATGGGGTATATATTATTGCCGAGATTGGTGTTAATCACAATGGCTCACTTCAAAGGGCAAAGGAATGCATCGACCAGGCAGTTGCTTGCGGCGCAGATGCCGTCAAATTCCAAACTTTTAAGAGCGAAAAGCTGGTAACTAAGCAAGCGGTGAAAGCGGAGTATCAAACCGAGCATACCGATGCTTCTGAGAGCCAGTTAGACATGCTCCGTCAACTGGAGCTCAGTTTTGAACAATTTTTGACCTTAAAGCAATACTGTGAGGAGAAAAATATCGATTTTCTATCCACACCTTTTGACGAGGAAAGCGCTGGATTTTTGAATAGCATTGAAGTGGATGCTTTTAAAATTGGATCCGGAGATATGAATAACCTTCCGCTTCTTGCTTACATTGATCAATTTGAAAGACCTGTAATCTTATCTACAGGTATGGCTGATCTTGAAGAGGTGGAAGAATCCCTAAATGTTTTTACTAAGAGTAGTGTTGCTCTTCTGCATTGCACATCCGATTATCCTGCGCCTTTGGAAGACGTCAATCTATTGGCGATGAATACAATGGCTGATAGGTTCAAGACAATGACAGGTTATTCCGATCATACGGATGGGATTGAGATTGCCGTCGCTGCAGTCGCTAGGGGAGCTAGAATTATTGAAAAGCACTTTACGGTAGATCGATCACTGCCCGGACCGGATCATATGGCCTCGCTTGAGCCTTATGATTTTAAGCGCATGGTTCAAGGTATTCGCAATGTAGAGCGTGCTTTGGGAGATGGCGTTAAACGGTGCATGCCATCGGAAGAAAACACGAAGATCGTGGCTCGTAAAAGCATCGTCATTAACTGCAGCAAAAGCGCGGGAGAGGTGCTGACGGAAAACGATTTAGCCATAAAACGCCCAGGAACGGGGATTGAGCCGAAATATTATTTCGATTTGATAGGAAGACAGCTACTTAATGATGTTGAAGCGGATCAATTGCTTCAATGGAGCGATTTAAAATGAAAAAAATTTTAGTAGTTACAGGCACAAGAGCTGATTACGGCATTTATTTTCCTATTATGCAAGCAATAGAAGCTGATTCTTCCTTAAACTTGCATCTATTGGTAACAGGCATGCATTTATCTCCCCAGCACGGACTATCGCTCGAGCAGATTCAAAAGGATGGTTTTAAAATCTCCGCTAAAGTTCCTTGTCTCCTTCATGGTTCGACTCACGCCAATATGTCGCGAGGAATCGGCTTGGCCGTTATGGGAATGACACAGGCTATGGAGGAGCTGGAGCCGGACGGCGTAATTGTCCTGGGAGACCGCGGAGAGATGTTGGCGGCAGCCATTGTTTCCACGTATATGAATATCCCGTTATTTCATTTGCACGGCGGTGAGGTTTCCGGGACCATCGACGAATCGGTACGACACGCTATCAGTAAGCTGGCGCATGTTCATCTTGCGGCTACGGAAGGCAGCAAGGAGAGGTTGATCAAACTTGGAGAAAACGATTGGCGAATCCATGTAGTAGGCGCGCCAAGGCTGGAAACGATCGAAAAGACAGTATTGCCTAAATGGGAGGATGTAGCTGTACAATATGGCTTGCCTCTATTAAATGAATATATTTTATTCGTATATCACCCTGTGACAACAGAGGAGCACGATCTTCTCTCTCTACGCGAAATGCTCGATTCTCTGATTGCAAGTGAACAAGAAATCGTATGCATCATGCCGAATTCGGATGCGGGTGCGGATTCAATCTTAGAGGTTTACGATTCGTACTCCAATGAAAGACTTCATAGAGTCACAAACTTTGAACAGCTCCACTATTTGGCTGCTCTGAAGAATTGCTCCGTGCTGGTTGGCAACTCTTCCTCCGGAATTATTGAGGCCGCATCCTTTCATGTACCGGTAATTAATATTGGAACGCGTCAACACGGAAGAGAACGTTCCGACAATGTGGTAGATATACCGGTATGTGCAGCCACCTTGGCTAAAGCATTAGAGCAGGTGTTCAGTGATCCATTTCAGCAGAAATTGAAAACTGTGCAAAATGTGTACAGCCAACCCGAGACGAGCACGACGATTGTGAATATCTTGAACAATATTTCGTATTCGCAGGACCTTATTCAAAAAACGATTACTTATTAAGGAGAGGGAACCCTTGAGTTATATCGTTTATGGAGCCGGTGGGCATGCCAAGGTTGTCATTGATATTTTGCGCGCTCGTTCTGAGAAGATCGTTGGTATACTGGATGATCATATTCTGGTTGACGAATGGAATGGGCTTCCCGTTTTTGGTGGTACGGATCGTCTGCAAGACATCATGAAGCAATTTCCCGAGTCGTTGTTTATCGTAGCTATTGGTGACAATGAAGTCAGGAAAAGAATTTCTGACACGTTGGTTAATGCAGGAGGACAATTCGGAAATGCTGTTCATCCAAGTGCAGTCATAGCACCAAATGTTAATTTAGGAAAGGGTACTGTCATAATGCCGATGGCCGTTATTAATTCGGATGCTGTAATCGGAGAACATGTGATTATCAACACGTCAGCAACCGTAGATCATGACTGCCGTATTTCTGATTTTACCCATATATCCCCTGGTGTGAATATTGCTGGGGCGGTAAATATTGAGGCTTCCGTACATATCGGCATTGGAGCAGCGCTCATTCAAGGGGTTACAGTAGGGCGCAACACGGTTGTCGGTGCAGGTGCATGCGTGATCAATGATTTGCCGGAAAATGTTGTGGCCGTTGGATGTCCAGCGAATGTAATTAATTACGTAAGGGATGAGACGACATGCTAGAACGTGGTGACAGAATCTATTTATCTTCGCCGCACATGAGTGGACAGGAGTAGCAAGTGAACTGAAATATTGTCTAGTTCATTCTAATCATTATATATGTCGATATCTTAAACTACATGATTTTCGTTAGAATATATAAGCTTTGTGAGGGAAATCGGTTTTTGAATGATAAATTGATAACAATAAAAAGAGGTGCGAAATCATGAAACCTCATGGGATAATGTTTCACCATTTTCACGATGACTACAAACACATTCGTGGTCAAGGTTCAATTTCAACGGATACATTTGAGCTAATTATTAGTTATCTACAAAAGAACTACACGATTTTGTCGGCAGATGAATGGATGGATAAAGCTCTTTGTAAAACATTAAATGACAATGAAATCTGTTTAACTTTTGATGATAATTTACTTTGTCAATACGAGTTAGCTTATCCAGTATTAAAAAAATATAATATTAAAGCATTTTGGTTTGTTTATACATCACCGTTTAAAGGGGAATTAGAAAAAGTCGAAATATATAGATACTTTAGATCAGCTTATTTTCAAGAGATTAATGAATTCTATGATTCTTTTTATAATTTTATTGAGAAAACGGAGTTTAATAGTGAAGTAAAAAAGGCTTTGGAGAACTTTAGTCCTGAATCTTATTTAAGTGATTTTTCATTTTATACTAATGAAGATAGAATATTTAGATTTGTAAGAGATCAAATTTTGAAGCCAAGGCGTTATTTTATTGTTATGGATTCAATGTTAAAGGATTACAATGTTGAACTGAATTTATTAAGGGAGAAGCTTTGGATGAGTAAAGAGAATATTAAAGAATTGCATATTGAAGGGCATAGAATTGGCCTTCATTCTCATACACATCCGACGTCAGTTGCCTCTCTAAGTTTTAACGATCAAATGATTGAATATAAATCTAACCTGGAAATTCTTTCAGAGATACTTGGAGAGGCTCCTGAAAGTATGTCCCATCCTTGTAACTCTTATAATCAAAATACAATAAAGGTACTAGAAGAATTAAAAGTTAAGCTGGGATTTAGAGCTAATATGAAGAATTGTTCAAATGCAATTTACGAATTTCCAAGAGAAGATCATGCAATAATTTTAAAAAAAATGGGGATGAAAGTGTAATGAAAATAACAGTATTCACTAGTAACCAACCGCGACACGTTTCACTAATTGAGGGATTATCAAGTATAGCTGATCAAGTATATGCTATCCAAGAATGCAATACTGTTTTTCCGGGTAGAGTTGAAGATTTCTTTAGAAAATCAGATGTCATGCAAAAATATTTTAATCATGTAATTGCAGCAGAGAGGGAAGTCTTCGGGGATCTGAAATTTACTTCAGATAATGTGACTCAACTTTCACTGAAGAGCGGAGATATAAATATGATTGATCTTGAAACTTTATCTCCAGCACTTAATTCTGATTATTATATTGTTTTTGGAGCTAGCTACATTAAAGGGGGATTATGTGATTTTTTAGTAAAGCAAGGTGCTATTAATATACATATGGGCGTATCCCCTTATTATAGAGGGAACTCGTGTAACTTTTGGGCGCTATATGATGGAAATCCCGAGCTGGTTGGAGCCACTATCCATTTGCTAAGCAAAGGTTTAGATTCTGGTGATATATTGTATCATGCTTTTCCGAAACCAGAATCCATTGACCCATTTGTTCTAGGAATGAAGGCTGTAAAAAGTGCACATGATTCTCTAATAGAAAATATACAAAGTGGCATTATAAAAGAGTTAGTACCATCTAAGCAAAATAAAGAATCTGAAATTAGATATACTAGAAATAAAGATTTCCATGATGAAGTAGCTAAAGACTATCTTGAGAACTTGCCTGCCCCAGTAGACCTTAAAAATAAGCTTGAGCAAAGAGATATAAATCAATTTTTATATCCCTATGTGGGATGAGCTATTGAAGTTATCTTGTACTCATCGTAGCCGATGTGGGTAGATGGGGAATGCATATTGAACTTGTACATCTATCTTTGGTGAACATACGTGATTAGTGATTTGCAGGAAAATGTTGTGGCCGTTGGGTGTCCAGCGAAAGTAATTAAATTACGTAAGGGATGAGACGACATGCTAGAACGTGGTGACAGAATTTATTTATCTTCTCCGCACATGAGTGGGTTGGAGCAGCAATATATCTCGGAAGCTTTTGAAACGAACTGGATAGCTCCTTTGGGTAGAAATGTGGATTGCTTTGAGAAGGAACTTGCTCATTATGTAGGTAGCGAAGGAGCCTTAGCTCTAAGCTCCGGCACTGCTGCAATTCATCTGGCACTAATCCTGCTCAATGTTGGTATGGGTGATGTTGTTTTCTGTTCATCGCTGACTTTTGTTGCAAGTGCCAACCCTATTCTGTATCAAGGAGCAACCCCTGTCTTTATCGACTCTGAGCCCGAAACCTGGAATATGTCGCCTAAAGCTTTGGAGAGGGCACTTAAAGATTATGCTGCTAAAGGACAGAAGCCAAAGGCAGTCATTGTAGTCAATCTGTACGGGCAAAGCGCGGATTATGACCAGATTAAATCGATATGTGATGAATATGAAGTTCCTATTGTCGAAGATGCTGCGGAGTCCCTGGGAGCTAGTTATAAAGATAAAAAAAGCGGCACCATCGGTAAGTTTGGTGTTTTTTCTTTTAATGGCAATAAAATTATAACTACCTCGGGTGGAGGAATGTTAGTTTCGGATGATGCTGGGGCTCTGAATAAGGCGAGGTTTCTGGCTACTCAAGCCAAAGATAAAGCGGTACATTATCAGCATAGTGTAGTAGGTTTCAATTACCGTTTAAGTAACATTTCAGCAGGAATAGGTAGAGGGCAATTACAGGTTTTAAATGAACGGATTCGAAAAAAACGTGAAATTTTTAAAGTTTATTATAATGAGTTATCTCGTATTCCGGGAATTGAGTTTATGCCGGATGCACCTTATGGAAATTCTACACGTTGGTTAAGTACTATAGTTCTGGACCAGGAAGCCTTTAATATTGGTGTATATGAAGTAATTGCTCACCTTGAAAAGCATAACATTGAGTCTAGGCCTGTATGGAAACCACTTCACTTGCAGCCTTTATTTTCGGATGCCGAATTTTATTTGGATAAAGAGGTCGGGGATGTAAGTTATGATTTGTTTACGAAAGGCATCTGTTTACCTTCAGGAACAAGAATGTCGTTAGAAGAACAAATGTATGTAATCAAGCTTATTAAGGATTACATTGGTTAATTTTAGAGGCAGAATAACCTACTTGGAGGTAGTACATGTTTCATCTTGGGGAAATTATTCAGATCACAAACAATGATTGCGATAATTTATTAGGTATTGTCTTAGAGAAAGTAAGAAATGGCGTTGTTGTATTACGAGCTGATCCTGTAATTTATGAGCAAGATTCGGATTGTGTTTTACTTTTAGGCGACCATACGGATATCCCGGTTAATATCACCGAAAAATTGTATGTAGATGAAAAGGATGCAGTGCGTGTTGGGAACGTAGATATTAATACATTCGAGAAAATTAAAAGAAAAGAAATTTTATCTAATGTAAATGAATTTTATCATCTGTTTCATTGGTCTGAAAAACCGTTCATCCCAGAGGAAACATCACTTTCATATGGTGGAAGAGTATATGATGAAAGAGAAATGATGAATTTAGTAGATTCTTCATTAGATTTTTGGTTGACTTCAGGGCGGTATAGCAAACAATTTGAGAAAGAATTCGCCAAGTATATTGGCGTAAAATACGCTTTGCTTACGAATTCAGGATCATCGGCTAATCTATTGGCGTTTTCAGCATTAACCTCACCTAAACTCGGTGATCGTAGAATAAAACCTGGTGATGAAGTTATTACAGTAGCTGCCGGTTTTCCTACAACCGTTACACCAATGGTTCAAAATGGAGCCATCCCTGTTTTTATTGATGTAGATTTAGGTACATATAACATCCTACCGGATCTTATCGAAGGTGCTATAACATCTAAAACAAAGGCCATCATGATCGCTCATACGATGGGAAATCCCTTTGACTTAAAAAGGGTAATGGAACTGGCAAACCACTATAAATTATGGGTTATTGAAGATAATTGTGATGCTCTGGGATCACGTTATGACGACCGAATTACAGGAACATTCGGTCATATTGCAACATCAAGCTTTTACCCTCCTCATCATATGACAATGGGCGAAGGTGGAGCAGTTTATACTAATGACCCGCTTTTAAAAATGATTATTGAATCCTTCAGAGATTGGGGAAGGGATTGTTGGTGTCCGTCGGGTTGCGATAACACTTGCAAAAAACGTTTCGGTTGGGAGCTAGGGACCCTTCCTTACGGTTATGACCATAAATATACTTATTCTCACATTGGCTACAATCTGCGCGTAACGGATATGCAAGCCGCTATTGGTTTAGAACAGTTAAAGAAAGTTCCTAAATTTATTCAAAGACGTATTCATAACTTTAATCGTTTATTTGAAGGTTTACGCGATTTGGAGCAATACTTCATACTCCCTAAAGCTACAGATCATTCTCAGCCAAGCTGGTTTGGTTTTATTTTAACTTTAAAAGATGATGCAGGATTCACCCGAAAAGACATTGTAGATTATCTTGAAGCACGTAAAATACAAACCCGCATGCTTTTTGCAGGTAACCTTACAAGACAGCCAGCATTTCAAGGTGTGAATTATCGTATACATGGTGATCTGAAAAATACCGATAAGATATTAAAAGATACATTTCTCATTGGGGTCTATCCAGGCTTAACTGACGAAATGATTGATTACATTGTTTTTACAATTAGGGAGTTTATCAGCACGATTTAACGACAGGGAGGGTTAGTTATGAAGGTGGTAATTTTGGCAGGTGGGTACGGTACAAGAATCAGTGAAGAATCTCATCTTAAGCCAAAACCAATGATAGAAATAGGGCATAGACCTATACTGTGGCATATTTTAAAGATCTATTCTAGCTACGGGTTTAATGATTTTATAATATGTTTGGGTTATAAAGGTTTTGTCATTAAGGAGTATTTCGCTAACTACTTCCTGCATGAATCGGATGTGACATTCGATTTTAGAAACGGAAATCAGAATATAACGCATAATCATTCTGCCGAACCTTGGAAGGTAACCTTGGTGAATACCGGTATTGATACCATGACTGGTGGAAGGATAAAACGAATCCAACCTTACATTAGTAACGAGCCGTTTTTCCTTACTTACGGTGATGGAGTTTCAAACGTAGATATTCATAAACTTTTAGATTTTCATAAAATGAATGGAAGACTTGCTACGGTAACCTCTACCCAGCCCGAGGGTCGTTTTGGAATTCTAGATATCGATGATCATAGCCAGGTAAGAGGATTTCAGGAAAAACCTAAAGGCGACCATAGCTGGATAAACGGGGGATTCTTTGTACTTCAACCTGAAATATTTAATTATATTGAGGGCGACCATACGGTTTTTGAAAAAGAACCACTAGAACAACTAGCCAAGGATGGAGAACTTACCGCATATAAACATAACGGTTTTTGGCATCCGATGGATACGTTACGCGACAAAAATTATCTTGAAAGTTTATGGGCTAATAATAAAGCCCCTTGGAAAGTATGGGAAGATAATCGGGTGATGTCATTATGAAAGATTTTTGGAACGGGAAAAGAGTTTTCCTTACGGGACATACAGGTTTTAAGGGATCATGGTTGAGTATGTGGCTATCCATGCTTGGAGCGCAGGTTAAAGGTTATGCATTGGAACCTCCAACTGAGCCCAGTTTGTTTGAACTGTGTAAAGTAAAGGAGTTGCTAGTTCAGTCTGTTATCAAGGATATAAGGGACTTAGATTCGCTGAAGAGAGAAATGGTAGATTTTCAGCCGGAGATAGTCATTCACATGGCAGCTCAACCTTTAGTTAGGGAGTCTTATAGTATTCCGGTAGATACTTACTCTATAAATGTTATGGGTACGGTAAACCTGTTTGAGGCAGTTCGTGTGACGAAAAGCGTAAAATCAGTTGTCAATGTGACCACGGATAAATGTTATGAAAATAAAGAATGGGTGTGGGGTTACAGGGAAGGGGAAACTTTAGGAGGATATGATCCTTATTCCAGCAGCAAGGCTTGCGCGGAGTTAGTAACGGATGCTTATAGAAATTCTTACTTTCCAGCAGAGTATTATGATCTTCACGGCGTGGCGATTGCCACAGTAAGAGCGGGAAATGTGATCGGTGGTGGGGATTGGGCTAAAGATCGATTGATTCCTGATTGTATGCAATCGCTAATATTAGGAGAGCCCATACACATCAGAAATCCGCATTCCATCAGACCATGGCAACATGTCCTTGAACCATTGAGTGGATACTTGATGATAGCCCAAAGATTGTTTGAAGACGGAACAGCATACGAAGGAGCATGGAACTTTGGCCCTAACGATCAAGATACAAGATCGGTCGAATGGATTGTCCAGAACTTGTGCGACAAGTGGAAAGGAAGTCAGGGTTATGTTGTTGAACAGGGTGATCACCCACATGAAGCGGCTTTTTTGAAGTTGGACTGTTCTAAATCCAGAATGAAACTAGGTTGGTCTCCTCGCTGGGAGTTGGGTGAAGCCCTAGATTATATTATTGAATGGACTGAGGCTTTTAAGAACGGTGAAGGTCTTAGTGCTGTATGCTTTAACCAAATTTCGAGATACGAGGGTTTTTAACGTGGTTTAATTAATGGTAAAAGTATTATCACAGGTGCAGCCGGTTTTGTTGGTACTTTAGGGAGGGGAAAACTTGTGAAAATGAGAGTTGCAGATTATATTACTAACGCATTATATGATGCAGGTGGAAAGCATGTCTTTTTAGTAACTGGTGGTATGATTATGCACCTGACAGATGCTTTATACCAGCATGAAAAACAAACTTATGTATGTTGTCATCATGAACAAGCTGTAGCAATGGCAGCTGAAGCTTATGGTAGATATACTGGTGAATTAGGTGTTGCATATGTAACGGCAGGCCCGGGTGCACTTAACACGATAACAGGAGTAGCGGGTGCATTTATTGATTCATCTCCATCAATTATTGTTGCCGGAAACTCAAAAGTTTCATTAGCAAAGATTAAAGGACCTAGGCAATTCCCTCTTCAAGGGTTCGATTCCCTGCCGATATTTGATCGGATCACTAAATATGCCGTGATGCTGGATGATATATCTAAAGTAAAGTATGAAGTTCAAAAATGTATTCATATAGCGAAAAGTCATCGTGTGGGCCCGGTATATTTAGAGGTTCCAGTAGATTTACAGGGTGCAACATTTGATCCTGATCTTTATGAAGACTACGTGCCTGAAACAACAGTAGAAGTATGTAGTAACACAGATATTCAAATTGAAATGGTTAAGGAAGCACTACTAACTAGTAAGCGTCCTTGTCTATTAGTTGGAGCGGGAGTTCGGCTAGCAGGAGCCATAGAAAAATTCATGACTTTTATTAGAAAAACTGGTATTCCGGTGTTAACTTCACGACTCGGAATGGATCTAATCGATTATCACCATCATCAATTTGTTGGAAGACCTGGAACATATGGTGATCGACCTGCAAACTTCACAGTCCAGAATGCTGATTTGCTAATTGTAGTGGGTTGTAGGTTAGGAATTGGTTTAGTAGGCTATGACTTCGAGGATTTTGGAAAGAAAGCTAAAAAAATAATAGTAGATATAGATGACTTAGAATTGAGTAAACCATCGGTTATTCCTGATATTGCAATTAAAGAAGATGCTAAAGTTTTCTTTGACAAAATGAATGCGGTTATTGATAACGGTAGCTTTAATTATTCTGCTTGGGTGGATCAAACACAACTATGGAAAAGAAAATATCCTGTAAACTTACCTGAATATTCCAATGAAACACAGGGTATTAACTCATATCGTGCAATGACCCACTTTTCAGAACGTGTAGGTAAAGATTCTACCTTTGTAGTTGATACAGGTTCTTGTTTTCACGTTCACGCACAGGCATTTAAAGTGAAACTAGAACAACGCCACATAATTACTGGTGGTCTTTCAACAATGGGATATACTCCAGCTGCGATTGGAGTTTCTGTTGCTAAGGGTGGGAATGAAGTATATTGCATAACTGGAGACGGGTCATTCCAAATGAACTTACAGGAATTGCAAACTATCGCACATTATAAACTTCCAATAAAATTTTTTCTACTTAACAACGGTGGATATTTATTAATACGACATACACAAAACAACTTTATGGAAGGCCGTTATATTGGCGAGAGTAGTGATTCTGGTGTAGGCTTTGCAAGCTTAGAAAAAGTAGCTGAAACATTTGGCTTAGGGTTCATGAAAATTTCAAATCTAAAAGAATTAGATGAGAAAATAGACGATTTCATTCACTATAAAGGAGCTATGATATGTGAAGTTATGACTCCGTCTAATCAGCTTCTCATTCCGAGAGTTGCATCTGAAAAGTTAGCAGATGGAACGATGGTATCTAAAGCATTCGATGATATGTTTCCTTTCATGTCTAGGGAAGAGTATTACTCAAATTGTTTAGATTAATTATTGTTTTAATCAAGAGGTATTAATAAAAATTATGGGGAATAACATCATGATTGATAGTAGATTGAAAGTGGCTATCTTGGGAAGCGGGAATATAGGGACTGATCTTCTTATGAAGACGATTAGATCACCTTACCTGACATGCACTTATTTTGTTGGCAGGCATATAGATTCTCTTGGAATACAAAAAGCAATGAGAAAAGGAATAAGAGTATCAGATCAAAGTATTGATGCATTAATTAATGATCCTGATAGTTTTGATCTAGTGTTCGATGCAACCTCAGCAAAAAGCCATAAAGCGCATGCTCCTATCCTTAAGGAGATGGGGAAGGTTGTAATCGATTTAACTCCATCCAACATCGGAGAAAAGTGTGTTCCTGCCGTTAATATTGATCGATGTATTCATTACGACAATGTGAATATGGTTACATGTGGGGGACAAGCATCAATTCCGTTAGCTTTTGCTATTGGTCAAACACAAACAGATGTTGAATACATTGAAGTTGTTTCTAGTATTGCTTCTAAAAGTGCTGGCCCAGCTACTCGGAATAACCTGGATGAGTATATTGAAACGACAGAAAAAGGGATTAGCAAGTTTTCAAATTGTAACCAAGTAAAAGCTATACTCAACTTGAATCCTGCTGAACCATGTATTGATATGCAAACCACTGTGTTTGCTAAGGTAAAAAGCCCTCGGTTAGTGAATTTAACTAAATATGTAAATGAAATGGTTGAAAAAATGCGAAATTACGTACCGGGCTATCAATTGCTTATTCCTCCAACAATTGAGAATGAAAGAATTGTAATTATGGTAAAAGTTCAGGGCCTGGGGGATTTCTTGCCTGCTTATGCTGGTAATTTAGATATCATTAATTGTGCAGCTATTGCTATGGCAGAGAAACATGCATTAGCTAGAAATGTTTCAAATGAGAGAGGAGTATAGCATGCATCAAGTACTAATTAGTGACCCTACTTTGCGTGATGGATCACATGCTGTTCGTCATCAAATAACATTTGAACATATGATGTTGTACGCTGAACTAGCTGAGGCTGCGGGGATACCCATTCTAGAAGTTGGGCATGGTAACGGATTAGGGGCCTCATCCTTGCAATTGGGTAAAAGCCTTGTATCAGACGCCCATATGTTAATAGGCTGTAGAGAAAAGTTGGTTAATACTAAGTTGGGTATCCATGTAATACCAGGTTTTGCGACTATTAATAAAGACTTGAAAAATGCAATAGATATTGGTGTAAACGTTGTTCGTGTAGCTTCTCACTGTACTGAGGCTGATATTACGAAGTGTCATATCGAGTATGCAAGAGAAAGAGACGTTGAGGCATTTGGAGTGCTAATGATGTCGCATATGGCATCGGCGACAAAGTTGCTTGAAGAAGCAAAAAAAATGCAAAGTTATGGTGCTCAAGCTGTTATCCTTATGGATTCTGCGGGAGCCTATTTCCCTAGCGATGTTAGCGAGAGAATAACTAGATTAGTTCATGATCTTGAGATTCCCGTAGGATTTCATGCGCACAATAATTTAGGGATGGCGATTGCCAATTCGATTACTGCTCTTGAGAGTGGGGCTGTAATTCTAGATGGAACAATTAGAGGATTCGGTGCTGGAGCAGGAAATGCTCAACTTGAATTGTTAGTTGCAGTGTTAGAGAGACTGGGATATAAAACAGGTATTGATCTATATAAATTGTTAGATGCTGCTGATATTGCTGAATCACATTTCGCCAAGGTCCCATATGTGAGTTCAACAAATATTGTGAGTGGACTTTCAGGTGTTTTCTCTGGGTTTGCTAAGCCAGTCGAGAGAATATCTAGGGAGTTTGGTTTAGATCCTAAAGATATCTTCTTCGAATTAGGGCGTAGAAAGGTTGTCGCAGGTCAAGAAGACATAATCCTCGAAGTTGCAGTATCATTATCACAAAAGTCGGGTGAGTAATGATATGTTGAAAAAGAATCATGTTAATATTGCTATCATAGGAGCAACAGGCCATATTGCGAAAAACCTGATTGTTGGATTAAGTAATGAACGAAAATATAACTTATTATTATTTGCTCGTAATCATAACAAACTTAATCAATTTATTAATTGTTGTGTTAGTAATAAAAAAAATATTTCAATTCATTATTTTGATAATTTCTTGCTAGGTGAATTTGATGTAATTATTAATTGTATCGGCATTGGTAATCCTACTGTCTTAACTCAGTCATATGCACATATATTTAGCATAACAGAGGAATTTGATAATTTAATATTAGAGTACCTGCATAAGAACACGAGTACTTTATATATTAACTTCAGTAGCGGTGCAGCATATGGAGCTGACTTTTATTCACCAGCAACAGTTGATAAACATGCTTTATTTAGCATTAATAATATAAGTACAAATGATTACTACTCGATCGCGAAGCTGAATTCTGAGAAAAAGCACAGAGCATATTCTAACTTTAGCATCATAGATTTAAGAATCTTTGGCTTCTTTAGTAGATATATAGATTTGAAAAATGCTTATTTTATGAATGACTTACTTCGAAGTGTGAGAGATGGAGTAAAATTCATAACCAGCAGTGATGATATGTTTAGGGACTACATACATCCCATTGATTTATTGAATATTATACAAAAGTGTATTGAGTTACAAACAGTTAACGATGTATTTGATGTGTATAGTCTGAATCCGGCTTCTAAGTTTGAAATTGTGGATCTTTTTAAAAAGACATACAACATTGAGGTACAAGTTCAGGATGTTCGTTTTGATTCTCCAACTGGAAATAAGTTAAATTATTACTCAGAAAACTATAACTTAGAGAGTATAGGTTATACACCTAGATATACTTCACTCGAAACAGTTAGTAGTGAAACCAAAGCTATCTTCAACTTGGTGTGATATCCCTATATCATCCATAATCTCTAGATTGGAGACCGTTGGTTGGAGAAACCTCTAGTAAGAGGTCAGTCATTGTTTCGATGAGTTAATTTATGCAACTAACTTGAAGCATTAGTGTTATTTAGGAAACAGTCTTATCGAATTTACAAAATCAATAGATCACTTGAGGTTCATTGATCTTCACTTTTATGTAAAGAAAGACCCGCAAGAGCGAAAAAGTCTCCTTGCGGGTCTTTCTTTGCATATTTTATTGTAACTTTGCGTTAATAAAGCTGAAGCCTTCTTCAATTAATTTCAAATCCTTCTGATAATGGAGGCGGTCACTACTTACATTTGTTTTATAGAATTGTTCATTAGAACAGAATTGATACGCCTTTTCATTCAATTCCCGTAGGTCCAAATTTGTTTTACTGTAAAATGCTTGAATTGAGATGGCAACTAGAATACAGGTTTTTGAACAAAGCTGCAAGTACATCTTTCTACGAAGGTCAATATCTTCTTTATATATTTCTAAATCTCTAAAAAACACTGCGAAATCTTCGTGTTGCTCCAATCTTCCTTCAATCGATGCATAGTAAGGTATGATTAATTTCTCTATTTCAACTTCATCGCAGTCCGTTTTTTCAGCCAGACCTTCGTGTATTAGTACTAGTTCTGTACTCTGTACATGACCATATTGGCATAACAGCATCTCCCACACCATATGAGGATACCAAAAGCATGCACTATTACTTATATTAACTTTGATATATTGAATACCATTAGCTTTTTGAAGAAGTTTATTACTATATATAATACCTGACATGTAATTAGAGGACAGCATAAATTGTAACATTGCTTCTTTACCCATAGATGCAATTTTATTGGATTGTTTACTTTGTGATGAAGTTGATGCTCTAAAAATGGATAGTGTCTCTTTAGATTTATTTAGACTATCCATAATTATACTGAGAACTTTGGAATCGATTTGATCCTCATCGCTCAATAGTAAAATGAATTCTCCCTTTGCTAGCTCGCACACTTTACAACAGTTCAGCGCGTATCCTTGGTTTTCTTCAAAGGCAAAGTATGTTAATCTTGCATCTTCAATTTCACTAATTTTTTCATAGTATGCTTTTGTTTCATTTTGAGTCCCATTGTTGGATAATATAATTTCAATTTCTTCATTGTAATGGAATTGCAGTAACTGGATGATGTTTTCATATGCTTTGTGTCCTCTGTTATAGCTTGGGATACAAATGCTCAGTAGTATGCGATTTCCGTTTCTATGTTCTTTACTTATACGAGTGTTGTGGATATCTGAAAGAACATTCTTGCTTACATCAGATTTGTCCTCTGTCAGGTCAATTATATTATAAGGAAGTATTGAGTTAGTAGTTAACAGGTACTCCTTCAATTTATATAGATTGTCGAAAATCATTATATTTGAAATATCGTCTAACAACGATCCTTGTAAGCAGGATAAAAACTTGTCTATCTGATTTATTATTATGTATGACTTTTTGTTAAGTTTCCTTGTAGCGTTAGTAATGGCTACAATATTATTCCAATCCCATTCTTCAAGTACTAAAAAGTCAGAAAAAGCATCTGAAATGGTTACGGAGGGTATCTGTTGATATTGATATAATGATATTTTTTCTTTTATCAGCTGCTGCTCTTTATCATACAAGTAGTATTCATTCTGAACGCCCGTTGGAAGCAACCAAAAAGATAACTCTTGAAATGGTAGGCTATTCTCGATATATAGATATGAATTTTTATTTAAGTATTCAATGTTAGCCTCATAGTTATCTTGGAATTCATTTAAATTAGGCTCGATAAAAGCTTCATAGAGCACTTTTTCTATTTCCTCTCTTGAATATCCATTTTCTTGTGCTTTAATGAGCATCATAAAAAATGAATCAAACTCAGATACTCTGAACAGGAAATATGCAAATGAGAGGTAGACCCTTGCCAGTAAATAATGGGAGTTGCTGTTCTCTCTTTCTAGTTCTTCAATAAGCTCGATATAACTATTGTACGCCTCATCCACCAACCCGGTATTAACCTGATCATCTATTTTTACTAAAGCTTGATTTATTCGTTGTTCTAATAGATTGTCATTTATCATGAGTATTCATCCTCTTTTTTAGAATATAATATATGTCGGCATTATCTTGCTAGTATTAAAGAGGTCTCGTAGATTTAAGGGTACTTCTCGCCGTTTTCCACGAAAATCAATGTTGTTACATTTTTCCCCCACACCTGTTTCGCCTCCCCCTCATCAGGTTAAGAACCAATGACACCGTTTTCATTTTCCGTAAAACTCATACCTTTAACTCCATTGACAATGGATATCTTTGGATGATATAGTCGGAAATGTGGACAAAAGGTGTCTACACACACTTTTATTTGATGATGAAGGGAATGTTAGTGCATGCAAGGTAAAGTTAAATGGTTCAACGCAGAGAAGGGTTATGGCTTCATTGAAACTGAAGACGGCGGCGACGTATTTGTACATTTTTCCGCAATCCAGTCGGAAGGCTTCAAGACTCTGGAAGAAGGACAATCCGTAGAGTTCGAAATCGTTGAAGGTGCCCGCGGACCGCAAGCAGCTAACGTAATCAATATATAATCATCCCGGCTCAGCCGACCTACATATGCGGTATAGATGGTTAACAATTGAAGATTCGGTAGCGACAGACTCCGGTGAATGCCGGAGTCTTTTTTTGTTGCGTGCCCAGAAGCACGCATTATCTAGTTGGTGAAAGTCCAACCGAAGGAGGGTCCAAGCCACCTTCGTAGCTAGGACACCTGCGTATGGAGAAATCCATGCGTAGAAGCGTGTCGACGAAAGTATCTGTCAGTGACAGGGCGAGCAATATGCCAGGCCGTAACATAAAGTGAATCCTGCCGCGTCGTCAAAAGGGCCTCGCAAGAGGGAAAAGAGGGAGCCGAGTCTTGAGCAAATGGGCGAAGGCCAAGGAAGCTGTAAAGAACTTGGAGCAACAGCGAAGAATCCTCCGGCGTAAGGGGATCGGCATGGGATAAAAGATAATGCAGTGAACTGGGGAGACCCTCCCCTGCACAGAAAAAAAAACTGTAAAAGGATGCTCTATAAGCCAAAAGTGAAATGAGTTATTCGCAGGAAGGGAGTCCGAGGGGTTCATAGTACTGAAAAACTGCAGGACAACATAACCTGCGGGAGGGAAGGAACCCTGCTTTGTTCATGTTTCTTAAGGAGGTACGAGTCAGTGAATGCCAACAGGCTAACAACACCAAAGGAAAACGTTCAACAACTCCAAGAGAAACTAGGTCATGCGGCCAAGGAAAACAAAAAGCGCAGATTTCACGCGCTGTACGATAAGGTATATCGGATGGATATATTGTGGGAAGCATGGCGAAGAGTGCGAGCCAATAAAGGTTCCGCAGGAGTAGATGGCCAGACCCTAAAAGAGATTGAAGAAAAAGGGGAATTCGTCTTTATCCATGAATGTCATCGGCTCCTTAAAGAAGGTGCTTACCACCCGCAACCTGTACGGAGACACTACATCCCAAAGAAGGATGGAAAGCAAAGACCGTTAGGCATACCAACCATCCGAGATCGCGTCATACAGATAGCGACTAAACTGGTCATGGAACCAATTTTGAAGCGGATTTTCAAGAAGTATCATTTGGTTTTCGCCCCAAACGGGGTGCAAAAGGAGCGCTTGACCGCATCCGTAAAGCCTGTAACCGTAAAGGAAATTGGGTGGTCGACGTCGACATCCAAGGCTACTTTGACAACATTAATCAAGAGAAACTAATGAAACTGGTAGAAATGCGAATCAGTGACAGACGAGTGTTGAAACTAGTACGAAAGTGGCTAACGGCAGGAGTCATGGAAGAAGGAACAGTAAGGCGCTCGGATCTTGGGACACCACAAGGTGGTGTCATATCACCGTTATTGGCAAACATCTATTTAAACTACTTCGATGTGCTATGGGAAAAGCATGGCAGTAAACTAGGTGAACTAACACGATATGCGGATGACTTTGTGGTTGTTTGCAAGACGAAGAAAGATGCGGAGCATACATACAAGCTCATACGCACCATAATGGAACGCCTAGAATTAACGCTGCACCCGACAAAAACTCGAATCGTGGGATTATGGACAGGAGAAAAAGGTTTTGACTTTCTTGGAATGCACCATCGCAAGGCGAGAGCAGAAACGGCTAGAAGTCAAGGGTATTACACGACCCAACAATGGTTAACGAAGAAGGCTGAAAAGCGAATTCGGGAAGTTATTAAAGAGCGGTTAGCGCCACCGAGTATGCGAAAGATATCTGTTCAAGAACATATTGAATGGCTCAATCCCAAAATACAAGGATGGCGTAACTATTATTATACTTCTTATAGCCAACGGAAGTTAGCAAAGCTAGATTGGTACATTATGCAACAGCTCAGCCGATGGTACGCTAAAAAAAGACAACGGAGAAGATGGATGAGTTCGCTTGCCGAAGTGAAATTCATGACCAAACAATATGGATTAAAGACGCTATTGTAATCTGCATGCCCATGAAAGACGAACATCGGAAAGCCGTATGAGGGAAAACCTCACGTACGGTTTGATGAGGAGGGGCTGAAAAAAAACTTCAGCCCTTTACTCTAGTGGTTTAAGCAGAAATAAAGAAATGTTTTGAGGGTTTCAAAATAAAAAAGAATACGCTTTTCAGCACCAAATCCCCTTCAAATAAGGGTCTCGCAACTGTCCCTGAACGGGTTCCTTTATGCTCTATACGAAAGTACTTTTAAGCTCGATAACATACACAATTTCGACTTTTTACATGGGCTTAACAAAGTGTTATAATGAAGGTGCAAAGGAGGAGTGCCCTATGCAATACAGTATTCGAGGTCAACAAATTGAAGTGACCGAAGCTTTAAAGGACTACGTTGACAAGAAGCTCAACAGACTTGAGAAGTATTTTGATGCACCCCTTACCTCTGAAGGATACGTAACACTAAGTGTCATTCGAGGATTGCACACGGTGGAAGTGACCATTCCGCTGCCAGGCGTTGTCCTGCGGGCGGAAGATCGAAGCGACGATATGTACGCTTCCATGGACGCTGTTGTGGACAAATTGGAACGACAGATCCGCAAACACAAGACGAAGTTAAACCGCAAGTTCCGCCAGGAAGGTAGTCTGAAGACGCTGTTTGTGGAGAATGGAGCCGCAACGGGTTCCGTAGCTGTCCAACATGAGGAACACGACGAAGATGAATTGGAAGTAGTCCGTACGAAGCGTTTCACCATGAAACCGATGGATGTGGAAGAGGCCATTTTGCAAATGAACATGGTCGGTCATAATTTCTTCGTATTCACCAACATTGATTCACAAGAAGTGAATGTCGTTTACAAACGTGATGACGGAAAGTACGGTTTAATCGAGAGGGATTAGGCTCACCGAACTCTTACCGGAAATGTAGCTGTACTCGTACAATCCGAATTTACGGCTTAACATGAAAAGTGGAAGACGAGCCTTCACCCGTGAATAGCGGGGGGAGGCTCTTTATACGTATATAAGAAGAGATCGCTTAATGTGTTGCGGCATCTCTTACAAACTGTTACAATTTATGCAAACAAACTAATCCGGCAGGTATGTTTTTGTCTGCCAGGAATGAAAATTTTTCATTTAGTTTCAATGAATCGATTTCATCATACAACCCTTTGGCACTTAATGAAGTTGATTCTATCATCTGTTTTGCACGAAAGGGGTTAACCATGCTAGGACTTGTCAAAAAGATCTTCGGCGACACCAACGAGCGCGATGTCAAACGTCTCATGAAGACAGTCGATGTAATTAACAAAAAGGAACCGGAATTCGAGGCGCTCTCGGATGAACAGCTTAAAGCGAAAACCGAGGAGTTCCGTGCGCGGATCGAAAAGGGTGAGACGCTGGATGAGTTGCTTCCAGAAGCGTTTGCGACAGTCCGTGAAACCTCCAAACGGACACTGGGCAAGCGTCATTATGACGTTCAACTAGTTGGAGGGATGGCCCTCCATGAAGGCAGAATTGCAGAGATGAAGACCGGGGAAGGGAAGACGCTTGTAGGAACCTTGCCGGTTTATTTAAATGCGCTTCTTGGCAAAGGTGTACACGTGGTTACCGTCAATGACTATTTGGCGTCACGTGATAGTGAAGAAATGGCGCAGATATATAATTTCTTGGGCATGACGGTTGGGGTTAACCTGAGCGGCATGGACCATGCGTATAAACAAGAAGCTTATGCTTGCGATATTACGTACGGAACTAACAACGAGTTCGGGTTCGATTACCTGCGTGATAATATGGTGCTTTATAAAGAGCAGATGGTACAGCGTCCGCTTCATTTTTGCATTATTGACGAAGTGGATTCCATTTTGGTCGACGAAGCCCGTACCCCGCTCATCATTTCGGGACAAGCCCAGAAATCGACGGAGTTGTACTATGCGGCTGACCGTTTTGTAAAGCGTCTCGATGCGGAAGAGGACTACACGGTGGATATTAAAGTTAAAGCCGTTTCTCTTACGGAAAAAGGTGTGGCTAAAGCGGAACGCGCCTTCGGGATCGACAACCTGTATGACCACAACCATGTCACGTTGAACCACCATGTGGTTCAAGCGCTGAAAGCAAATGTCATTATGCGCCTTGATGTGGATTATGTTGTAACGGAAGATGAAGTTGTAATCGTTGACGAATTTACGGGCCGTCTGATGGCAGGACGCCGCTACAGCGACGGATTGCACCAGGCGATCGAAGCCAAAGAAGGCATTGAGGTTCAGAACGAGAGTATGACGCTTGCTACAATTACGTTCCAGAACTACTTCCGTATGTACCGCAAGCTGGCTGGTATGACCGGTACAGCGAAGACGGAGGAAGAAGAGTTTAAGAAGATTTATGGCCTTGAAGTACTTCAAGTCCCTACGAACAAGCCGAACCAACGGGTTGATATGCCGGATGTCGTGTACAAGAGCGAAGAAGGCAAGTTTAGGGCGGCTGTGGTCGAGATCGTGGAGCGCCATAAGAAGAATCAGCCAATACTGGTTGGTACGGTATCCATCGAGAACTCCGAACGTTTGTCAGATATGCTGAAGCGTAAAGGCGTACAGCACAAAGTGTTAAATGCTAAGTACCATGCGGAAGAAGCGGAGATTATTTCCCACGCTGGTCAGCCGGGCTCTGTAACGATCGCCACCAACATGGCGGGACGTGGTACGGATATCCTGCTTGGGGAAGGCGTACAGGAAGTAGGCGGTCTGCACATCATCGGTACGGAACGCCACGAATCCCGTCGTATTGATAACCAGCTTCGCGGCCGTGCCGGTCGTCAGGGTGACCCGGGTTCGACCCAGTTCTACCTGTCTCTTGGCGATGAACTGATGAAGCGTTTTGGTACGGATAATGTATTGAATATGATGGAACGCCTCGGTTTTGAGGAAGACCAGCCGATTGAGAGCAAGATGATTACCCGTGCTGTAGAATCCGCTCAGAAGCGTGTTGAAGGTAATAACTTTGATGTTCGTAAAGTCGTCCTTCAGTATGATGACGTGATGAACCAGCAACGGGAAATTATTTATAAGCAGCGCCGCGAGATCTTGGAATCCGAAGATATCAAACAGATTGTCATTGATATGATTAAACCGGTCATTGACCGTGTCGTTGATGCACACTGTAGCGATGATATTCCGGAGAACTGGGAACTGCAGGAAGTTGCGGATTACATGAACAGCAAACTTCTTGATGAAGGTGTTGTAACACGTGACGAGCTGTGGGGTAAGGAATCTAATGAAATTTCCGAACACCTCTTCGAGCGCGTGATGCAGAAGTACAAAGAGCGTGAGCAATCCATCGGCGAAGAGCTGGTGCGTGAGTTCGAAAAAGTTATCGTGCTTCGTGCCGTAGACAGCAAGTGGATGGACCATATCGACGCGATGGATCAGCTTCGCCAAGGTATTCATCTTCGTGCTTACGGCGGTACAGATCCGCTTCGCGAGTATCAGTTCGAAGGATTCGAGATGTTTAATGCGATGATCGCTAGCATCCAAGAAGAAGTGTCGACATATATCATGAAGGCACATATCGAGACCAACCAGGAGCGCCAGGCGGTTGTGGAAGAGAGCAAGGTATCCACGAACGGTGAGCCAGCCGAGAAACGTCCTGTTCAGGTTGCTGATCAAATCGGGCGCAACGATCTTTGTCCATGCGGTAGCGGTAAGAAGTACAAGCATTGCCATGGACAGAACGCATAAGGTATCAATTAAATAGTTAGGCGTACTGCTGTGACTAGCGGTACAATCATAGACTCCCTTGAGAGTAAACAAGGGAATACCGGGATGGCTTTAATGCGCATCAGGTATTCCCCTGTGCATTCTTAAGGGAGTTGTTCTGAAGAAAAAAGAAAATACGGTGTATGAGAAATGGTCTCCATCTGCCTGAATTGAACTCACGTGGAACCCCATATCCATCCCTCCCGATTGGCCCAAGAACGTTTTTCCTGGTATGAAGGGTATAATGAACTTATAAGTGAAAAGAAAGGACGAGGTGTCATGATCGATCCAAGTGTGAGGCAGGACCTACGTGAAATTAGCAAGAAATTAACCAATCTTAGGGGGTCTCTTTGACTTAGATCTTAAGCAGGAAATGATTGCGAACTTCGAAGAGAAGATGGCCGCTCCCGATTTCTGGGACGATAACGAAAAGGCGCAGAGTCTCATTGCTGAGATGAATGCCGTGAAATCAAGTGTGGATCAGTATGAGAAGTTGCAGCAGGATTATGATGATGCGGTTGTTATGATTGAATTGGCTGATGAAGAGGGAGACGACACCCTAAGCGGCGAAATTGGAGAGTCCATTAAAGAAATCGTGCGGCGTGTCGAAGAGTTCGAACTGCAACAGCTGCTGAACCAACCTTATGATAAGTTAAATGCCATCTTGGAGCTCCATCCCGGTGCAGGCGGAACGGAGTCACAAGACTGGGGACAGATGCTGCTCCGTATGTATACCCGCTGGGCCGAAAAACGCGGCTTTAAGGTGGAAACACTTGATTATTTGCCGGGTGATGAAGCGGGAATCAAGAGTGTCACGCTCCTTATTAAAGGCTACAATGCCTATGGCTATCTGAAGGCTGAGAAAGGTGTACACCGTCTTGTTCGTATTTCGCCTTTTGATTCCTCGGGCCGCCGTCACACCTCCTTCGTATCCTGTGATGTCGTACCGGAAATTACGGACGATGTGGACATTGAAATCCGTACTGAAGATCTGAAAATAGACACCTACCGTGCCAGCGGCGCGGGTGGTCAACATATCAATACAACAGACTCTGCGGTACGGATTACGCACTTGCCGACTGGTGTTGTAGTAACCTGCCAGAATGAGCGTTCCCAGATTAAAAACCGTGAACAAGCCATGACGATGCTCCGTTCCAAGCTATATGAGCGCAAGATTGAGGAGCAGCAACAGCAGTTGGCTGAAATCCGTGGTGAGCAATCGGAAATTGCCTGGGGTAGTCAAATCCGTTCTTATGTATTCCATCCGTACAGCATGGTTAAGGATCACCGGACTCAGGTGGAGACCGGGAATGTAGGTGCTGTAATGGACGGCGATCTGGACGGCTTTATCGATGGATACCTGCGCAGTCAGATTAAGCAGGATGTGGAGTAAGAGGAGAATGTAACCATCATGGCCCAATCTGTACGCACTAAACGAAGAGAACCACTCATTCCGGTAAACGGCCCGGTCCGTCAATTGGCTGACACGCTGTTTATCATTGTAGGTTCGTTTATTATGGCACTATCGTTTAATTCATTTTTCCTCCCGAACCGCATCGCTTCTGGCGGTGTCTCGGGAATATCTGTTCTGCTAGAAGCTCTCTTCGGCATTCAGCCGGCGTATACGCAATGGATGTTCAATATTCCGCTTTTTGTACTTGGCTTTTGGCTGCTGGGACGGGAATACGGAATTCGATCGCTGCTTGGCAGTGTGGTTTTGCCACTGTTTGTTTTCATAACTAAGGACTGGGTCGAGCCTACTTCGAACCCTCTCCTCGCCTCCATTTTCGGAGGGATTGGTGTGGGCACCGGAATCGGTCTTGTCTACCGGGGGCGCGGTTCTACCGGTGGGCTTATGATCGTGGCGCAGATTGTGCAAAAATACAGCGGACTCAGCTTCTCCTTCTGTGTTGTGATGCTTGACGCGCTTGTCATTAGTTCGGCGGCGTTGGTGCTGTCGCTGGAACAGGCGCTGTACGCATTAATTGCTCTGTACGTCACAGGCAAAATTATTGATACAATCGAGCTTGGCTTTAGCTATACGAAGGTCGCTTACATTATCTCGGATCATACAGAGCCGATTACGAAGGCTATCCTGCATGATTTGGACCGTGGTCTCACCAAGCTGAACGCCGAGGGAGGATATACCGGGGAAAACCGGACAGTGCTCATGGTCGTTGTGGGCCAGAGTGAAATCCCAAGGCTAAAGACATTGGTGCAATTTGTCGATCCGGATGCTTTTGTTATTATCAGCAAAGCCCATGAGGTGCTCGGTGAAGGCTTCCAGAAGGTTAAAGCCTGATTGCAATGTCGACACATCCTTGTCTGCGTTAGATTGTTGGTTTATAGTCTATCGTATTGGGGATACCTGACTAAAAGGGCAGTGGGCGTACATTAGTCTAGTGAAGTTAACAATCAAGAACGATGTTCCTGAAGTGGGTTAAAAGGGATAATCGAGGTACACACCATAGATTTTAAAATCAAAAACAGGTCAGTCAAGGATTTATCCTTGTCTGGCCCGTTTTGTGTAGTTCATCGTATGATTTTAAGTCGATTGCGGGCGAGTAAAGTCCAGTCCAGGTAGATCAAAGATTTAAAAGTCTTCAACAGAGAAGGCGGAATTATTTTGGAGAAGCGTAGAGGTCGCCCGAAAGCTTTCCACAGGAAAGCTCGCATCGTAAGCATAAGCTGTCCCCGGATTTCAACGATGGTATAAATACATAAAAGAAATTTGGGGGCAAGAGCGATCGTAAGAATAATCCGCATTCGTAGTGATGCTCAAGCTAAGAATCATTAATTCAACTTTTGTAGATGAAGAAGATTGTAGGAATGATTCGTTCTCACAGCGTCTCCTAACACAAAGAGAGGGTATCCCTAAGGTCTTTGAACCTTTTGGGATATTCTCCTTTTATTTTTGCGAGCACACGATATAATGATAACTAATCTATTGGGGGTGTCGATATGGAAATCAAAGAAATATATGGTAACCTTCCGCAGCTTCAAACTGAACGGTTACTTCTAAGGAAAATAACAATGCAGGATGCCGAGGATATGTTTGCCTATGCATCAGACGAGGATGTGTCCAGATACGTTACTTGGGATACACATCGGACGATCGAGGATAGTAAAGGTTTCATTCATTTTATTGAACAACAGTATGACAATGGGGCATTAGCTCCTTGGGCCATAGAAGATAAGGAAAGCGGCCGGATGATCGGGACGGTCGATTTTGTTATCTGGAAACCCCAGCATCAACTAGCGGAGATCGGATACGTGCTGAACAAGGATTACTGGGGCAAGGGCTTAATGGCGGAGGCAGCGGGTGAGCTGCTGCGTTTTGGTTTTATGGAGATGGATCTGGTCCGTGTTCAGGCGCGATGTTTTGCTGAAAACATAGGTTCTGGAAGAGTGATGGAGAAGATCGGAATGACATATGAGGGTACTCAGCGTAAAGCCGCGAAGATTAAAGGGGTGCACTGGGACCTTAGAACATTCGCAATTTTAAAAGAGGAATATGAGTTACAGCTATAAGGACAAGTCTATTAATTCATTTATGGATTCCCATTTTTTAATTTAAATGAAAGATACCTGTTGTATTAATATGAATACGGTCGTATAATAATACATATTTATGAGACGGGATAGTGAAAATCTACCAGACGCGAGTGGGAGAGAGGGATGGGTATGATGACAGAACAGAAGATTTTGAGAGCTGCGATTGTCGGTTCAACCGGCTATGGAGGGGTGGAGCTGATCCGATTGCTTCAGCATCATCCTCAAGTGGAGATTACGTCGGTTATCTCCTCCTCCAGTTCAGGAGTTCCGATATCGGACGGATTTCCTCATTTGACGAATATCGTGGAACGGAACCTGGACGGTGTCGTACCGGCGGAGATTGCGGAACGGGCGGATGTTGTGTTTACGGCAACGCCGTCAGGCGTTAGTGCCAAGCTGGTGCCACAGCTGATGGAAGCTGGACTTAAGGTCATTGATCTTTCCGGTGATTTTCGAATCAAGGATGGCAGCGTGTACGAGGAATGGTATAAGCATAAGGCACCGGATGACGATGTGCTCGCACAAGCGGTATACGGTTTATGTGAAGTGTTCGGGGAAGAGGTTGTGGATGTGGATTTCATCTCGAACCCAGGCTGTTATCCTACTGCGACGCTACTTGGTCTGATCCCTGCGATTAGCGCAGGCTGGATTGATCCGGCAAGCATCATCATCGATGCCAAATCAGGTGTGTCCGGAGCGGGACGCGGTACCAGCTTGATGGCACACTATGCGGAGATTAATGAGAACTTCAAAGCTTATAAGGTGAATAAGCATCAGCACATTCCAGAGATCGAGCAGGTGTTGAGCGAAGTGGCCGGTGAAAAGGTGACGGTTACCTTTACGACCCACCTCGCCCCTATGACAAGAGGAATTATGAGTACGATGTACGCCTCCCTTCTGGGCGCATATACTGAGGAGGATTTTGTAGAGCTGTACCGCCAGTACTACAAGGATCGCCGTTTTGTACGTGTCCGTGATCAAGGCACTTGGCCGGCAACGAAGGAAGTCAGCGGCTCGAATTATTGCGATATCGGTTTTTCGGTGGATTCCCGGACGGGAAGAGTCACCTTTGTATCCGTAATTGATAATGTGGTGAAGGGCGCCGCAGGGCAGGCGATCCAGAACCTGAACTTGATGATGGGATGGGAGGAAAGTCTCGGACTTACGTTTACGCCAGTGTATCCGTAAAGATGGGGAAAGCATATGGGAGAGAGTTTATATACCATCGTAAGCGGTGGAACGATTGTTTCGCCGCAGGGCTTTAAGGCTGGAGGTCTGCACTGCGGACTGAAGAAGACGGATCGCCATGATCTCGGCGTAATTGTGTGTGATGTACCGGCTGTTGCGGCAGCAGTGTATACAATGAATGTGATCCAGGCGGCTCCGCTGAAGGTAACACGTGAAAGTCTGCAGAACGGCAAACTCCGTGCAATAGTCGTAAATAGCGGCAACGCCAATGCATGTACTGGTAAGCAAGGGGAAGAGGACGCATATACGATGCGTTCACAGACGGCGGCACAGTTTGATATCGCCGATGAGGATGTGGCTGTGGCTTCCACCGGTGTCATCGGGGAACTGCTGAAGATGGACCGTGTACGGTCGGGAATATCTGGACTCCCATCGCGAATCAGTGGTGAAGCCGCTGGTGCCGAGGCGTTCAGCCAGGCTATTTTGACAACAGACCTGGTTAAAAAAGAAGCCTGCGTCACCGTGAAGGTAGACGGCCGTGATATTACAATTGCAGGGGCAGCTAAAGGCTCGGGGATGATTCACCCGAATATGGCGACGATGCTCGGTTTTGTGACAACGGATGTCGTCATCGGACAGGAAGCCCTGCAGCAGCTGCTGCGCGGCACTACCGACCTGACGTTCAACATGATTACGGTGGATGGGGATACAAGCACGAACGATATGCTGATTGCCATGGCGAGTGGGCTTGGCGGTAACGATGTTTTGACGCCGGATCATCCGGATTGGAGCGCTTTTGCGGCCGGGTTTGAATATGTGTGCCGGATGCTTGCCATCGCGATTGCAAGGGACGGCGAGGGAGCGGCACATTTAATTGAGGTTCGGGTACAAGGAGCAGAATGTGACGATGATGCGCAGGCGATCGCCAAGACGATCGTAGGTTCCAGCCTCGTGAAATCCGCTGTATTTGGCGCCGACGCCAACTGGGGCCGGATTATCGCCGCTGTCGGCCGTGCAGGTAGACCGGTGAACCCGGAAACGGTGGACATTGCCATCGGCCCGATTCAGGTGTTGGAGCAGTCCAGCCCGATTCCTTTTGATGAGGATGCTGCACTCGCATACCTGCAAGGAGATACAGTTAATATCGATGTGAATCTCCATATTGGAAGCGGGAGTGCAACGGCATGGGGCTGTGATTTGACTTATGATTACGTTCGAATTAATGCGGCTTACCGGACATAAGAGCTGCATCTGAGAGTGACATAGGAGGGGAACGGTATGGAGACGATCGCTGACAATCGTACGGAGCAGCCGCAAAACGCGGCAATCGTAGAGAATTTTGTGATGAAGTGTGGAGGGAGTACGCTTGCTGCGCTGCCTGAAGCTTTTTTTGAAGATCTGAAGAAGCTGCAGCAGAAGGGTGTGACCCCTGTCATCGTGCATGGAGGCGGACCTGCCATTTCCGAGAATCTGGAGAAGCTCGGGATCGAGACGGAGTTCGTGAACGGTCTGCGTAAAACAACTGAAGAAGTGCTGGATGTGGTGGAGATGGTGCTTGCGGGTAGCATTAACAAACAGATTGTACGCCGTATTCAGAGTGCCGGAGGGCAGGCACTTGGGCTGTCCGGTTCGGATGGAGGATTGATTCAGGCCAAACTGGTAGTGGGTAGCGCGAAGGTCGGCTGGGTCGGCGATGTAACTGAAGTGAAATCATCTATTATTACAGGTGTGCTGGATATGGGATATATGCCCGTCATTGCTCCAATCGGCGTCGATGCTTCGGGACAGCGTTACAACATTAATGCCGACACGGCCGCAGGAGCAGTTGCTTCTCATCTCGGTGTGAACCGCATGATCGTGGTGACGGATGTACCGGGGATTATGAAAGGCTCTGGCAGCGAGAAAAAAGTTCTTCCTACTGTAACTGTACAGCAAATCGAGGATATGATCGGGACTGGTGAAATCTACGGCGGCATGATTCCAAAAGTGAGAGCAGCGATTAGCTGCATCCACGGCAAAGTCCGCGAAGTCGTGATCGTTGACGGCAGCGAACCAAGCGTGCTGAGCCGAGTGTTGTCCGGAGAGGTCATAGGGACGCGCATCGTACGCATGTAGTCTGGAACGAAATACCCCGGCCGGAACCATCCGGCCAGAATACGTTAAGGGACAGGAGTGTGGCAGGAATGAGCAATAGTGGTGAGGTACAGTTGAGTGGTGGAACAAGCTCGAACGGAGCAGCAGCGGAAAGCTCTTTGTTTCCAACCTATGCAAGATACCCGATCAGCTTGGTCAAAGGGGAAGGCAGCTGGCTCTGGGATGACAAAGGCAATAAATATCTGGACTTCATGTGCGGCATAGCGGTAACGAATCTTGGGCATGCACCGGTGAAGGTAAAGGAAAAGCTTAAGGCACAGCTCGACGAACTGTGGCATGTATCCAACCTATTCCACATTCCCGGTCAGGAGAAAGCAGCTGCATTATTGACTGCAAATACGTGCGCCGATGCCGTCTTCTTCTGCAACAGCGGAGCGGAAGCGAACGAGGCTGCAATCAAGATTGCCCGCCGTTATCATCAGAAGGTAAAGGGCACGGGCCGTTACGAGATTATCACGTTTACGCAATCCTTTCATGGACGTACGCTGGCAACACTGACGGCTACAGGTCAAGACAAGGTGAAGGATGGCTTTCTTCCGCTTCCTGCCGGATTCAAAAGCGTACCACTTCATGATCTCCCCGCACTTGAAGCGAATATCAACAAGGATACAGCTGCAATTATGATTGAAATGGTGCAGGCTGAAGGCGGCGTCTATCTCGTGGAGCCGGAATATATGAAGGCTGTGGATCAACTTTGCCGCAAGCACGGACTGTTGCTCATTATTGATGAGGTACAGACCGGCATGGGCCGTACAGGCAAGTTGTTCGCACATGAGCATTACGGCATTGAACCTGATATTTTTACAGTGGCAAAAGGACTCGGATCGGGATTCCCGGTTGGCGCGATGCTTGGTAAGGGTTATCTGCGTGAAGCCTTTACAGCGGGCAGCCACGGCTCGACCTTTGGCGGAACGCCGCTCTCGATGGCTGTTGTGACCGCAACGATCGAGAGTATACTGGAGGAGCAGGTGCCGCAGCGGGCTGCGGAAATGGGACAGTATCTAACCGAGCGTCTGAACGCGGAACTCGGAGCCCTTCCGTTTGTAAAAGGGATTCGCGGAATGGGGCTTTTGGTCGGAATTGAATGTGCGGAGCCTGTCGGGGATATCGTTCTTGCAGGTCAGCGCCGCGGTCTTCTGTTCGTAACAGCAGGTCCGAATGTGATCCGTCTGCTGCCGAATCTGCTCGTGACGAAATCAGAGATCGATCAGGCAGTGAGCATTCTGGCACAGCTTATTCATGAACATACGGCAGCCGCAGTGAACCCAATGTAAATGTAGTTTTACCGTGATACAATGGATAAATCAAGCAATGGTAAGGAGGATGCAGCATATGACCCCGAGTGGACAAGTGCAGGAGTTGACCTTTAAAGGACGCGATATGATCGAGCTTGATGATTATACGACAGAAGAGATTCAGTATCTTCTCGACTCAGCCATCGAGATCAAGCGCAAGCAAAAGAACGGTGTGGTATACCAGCCGTTCAAAGGCAAGACCATCGGATTAATTTTTGAAAAATCATCCACACGGACGAGAGTCTCATTCGAAACCGGCATGTTCCAGCTGGGAGGCCATGCGCTCTTTTTGAGCAAAAATGATATTCAGCTTGGACGCGGCGAGCCGATCAGCGATATGGCGCAGGTGTTGTCTCGTTACCTGGACGGCATCATGATCCGTACCTTCGGGCATGACAATGTCATCAACCTTGCCCGTTATGCATCGATTCCGGTCATTAATGGACTCAGTGACATGGCGCATCCGTGCCAGGTTCTGGCGGATCTTCAGACGATTCTTGAGCATAAGGGTACGCTGAAAGGTCTTAAGATGGCATTTATCGGAGACGGCAATAATATGGCGAATTCACTGTTGATCGGAGGCGCCAAGATGGGCATGCACGTAGCAGTTTCCAGCCCAGATGGATATGAGCCGGATGAGCGAATCGTTCAGCTGAGCCGGGAAATCGCCAATGAGACCGGAGCAGAAATTACGGTAACGCAGAATCCGCTGGAAGCCGCGAAAGATGCTGATGTGATCTATACGGACGTATGGGCAAGCATGGGCTTTGAAGAAGAGCAGAAGCAGCGGGAAGCTGCGTTTGCGAGCTATCAGGTCAATGAAGAGCTGGCCAAGGTTGCGAAGCCGGATTATCTGTTCTTGCACTGTCTGCCAGCCCACCGCGGCGAAGAGGTAAGCGAGGGGGTCATTGACGGCGCGAATTCGGTTATTTTTGACCAGGCGGAGAACCGTCTGCATGCTCAAAAAGCATTGATGGTTGCTTTGATGGGTTAAATGGCAGCAGTAGAAATAGAATCAGAGGATGTACTAGCGATATAGAGAGGGAGTTTAAATCATGGCAAAACAAAAAATCGTACTGGCGTATTCCGGCGGTCTGGACACGTCGGTTATCCTGAGATGGCTCAAAGAAACCTACGATGCTGAAATTATCGCATTTACGGCTGATATCGGACAAAAGGAAGAGCTTGACGGCTTGGAGGAAAAAGCGTTGGCTACCGGCGCTTCGAAAGTATATATTGACGACCTTCGTGCAGAGTTCGCTGAAGATTTCATCTATCCGATGTTCCAATCCGGCGCTCTTTATGAAGGTCAGTATCTGCTCGGCACGAGCATTGCACGTCCGCTGATCGCGAAGCGTATGGTTGACATCGCCCGCGCTGAAGGTGCAACAATGATCGCGCATGGTGCTACGGGTAAAGGAAATGACCAGGTTCGTTTTGAACTCGGTGTAGCAGGGCTTGCTCCTGACATTGAAGTGATTGCGCCTTGGCGTATCGAAGAATTCCGTAACAAGTTCCCAGGACGTGCCGAGATGATTGCTTATGCAGAGGAGCATGGCATTCCGGTAACCGCATCGGCAGCGAAATCCTACTCTATGGACCGCAACTTGCTGCATATCAGTTATGAGAGCGGCGTGCTTGAAGATCCATGGTTTGATGCGAGTGCACCGGAGAGCAAGGACATGTACCTGCTCAGCGTGTCTCCTGAAGATGCTCCGGATGAAGCTGAATACCTGGAGCTGGAATTTGAAAAAGGGAACTGTGTAGCACTGAACGGCGAATCGCTCAGCCCGCTCCAGGCGATGGAGAAGCTGAACGAACTCGGTGGCAAGCATGGCATTGGACGTGTGGACATGGTAGAGAACCGTTTTGTTGGTATGAAGAGCCGTGGCGTCTATGAGACTCCAGGCGGAACGATTCTGTTCACCGCTCACCGTAAAATGGAGTCCATCACGATGGACCGTGAAGTGATGAACCTGCGCGACAGTCTCATTACCCGTTATAGCACGCTTGTGTATAACGGCTTCTGGTTCGCACCGGAGCGTCTGGCTCTGCAGGCACTCGTCACAGAAAGCCAGAAGAACGTAACCGGAACCGTTCGCGTGAAATTGTACAAAGGCAACGTGATTGCGGCTGGTGTGAAAAGCCCTGTCAGCCTGTACAATCCTGACATCGCTACGATGGAAGCGGACCCGACACAGGCTTATGATCAAGGCGATGCTACCGGATTTATTCGCTTGAACGCATTGCGTTTGAAAGTGGCTACCGGCGTAGACCAGAATCAATAACCATTGCGGACTGACGTTCCGCTATTTTATGGTTTTTGTCTCAATTGAGAAAGAATGAGGACAGTAAAGCCGCTATTTGCTTATAATCGTGTTCATTTGAGCATGATTTAACCTGATAGCGGAATCTGAGTCCTCGAATACATTAAAAAGCTTCTTATTGGCATAAATAGCGGATCTACAGTCCGTAAAGTCTTACCGCGTGCCTTTCCCGGCGCCCGGTGTAATGACAGGCTGCTGCACGATCAGCGCCAGACGTCGGTGGATATCGTAGTTCGGCTAGCAATTACAGTATCAACTATACTTAAACAGGCGAAGGCCGTTTCATGTCAGATGGTAATGTGAAGCATATCTCTTATGGGATGAGTTTCATAGCCGCGGCGGGAGACGGCCCTCTGCCTTAAACGAAAGTGGGGCAAACGTAGTGAGCAAGTTGTGGGGAGGACGTTTTACGAAGCAGACCAATGCTTTGGTAGAACAATACACAGCATCTATCGGTTTCGATAAGCAATTAGCCGAGGAGGATATTCAGGGCAGCCTTGCGCATGTATCCATGCTGGGCAAATGCGGCATTGTGCCGCAGGAGGATGTTGAGAGCATCAAGTCTGGTCTGAACAAAGTGTTAGAACGGATTCGTAAGGGCGAGATTGAGTTCTCGGTTTCCGACGAAGATATTCATATGAACATCGAGAAAAATCTGATCGAAGAAGTGGGGCCTGTAGGTGGCAAGCTGCATACAGGACGCAGCCGGAACGACCAGGTCGCAACTGATATGCATCTGTATTTACGCAACCGCGTTGTTGAGTTGACCGGTATGTTGCATGAACTGCAGACGGCGCTGATCGGACAGGCCAAGGACAATCTCGACACGATTATTCCAGGCTATACGCATCTGCAGCGGGCGCAGCCGATCCTGTTCGCACATCATCTGATGGCTTACGTGTCCATGTTCCAGCGTGACATTGGCCGTCTGATCGACAGCTACAAGCGGATTAACATCCTGCCGCTGGGTGCAGGTGCACTCGCAGGAACAACTTTCCCTATCGATCGGCATTTTGTAGCGGAGCAGCTAGGATTTGACGGTGTATATGAGAACAGTCTGGATGCCGTGAGTGATCGCGACTTCATCCTGGAGTTCTTATCGGATGCTTCCATGATTATGATGCACCTCTCCCGCCTGAGTGAAGAACTTGTGCTGTGGAGCAGCACGGAGTTCAATTTCATCGAGCTGGATGATGCATTCTGCACAGGCAGCAGTATTATGCCGCAGAAGAAGAACCCTGACGTGCCTGAGCTTGTCCGCGGCAAAACCGGACGTGTATACGGAAATCTGATGGGTCTGTTCACAGTCCTCAAGTCGCTGCCGCTCGCCTACAATAAGGATATGCAGGAAGACAAAGAAGGCATGTTCGACACCGTAGCTACACTTGAAGGTGCGTTGCAGCTGTTCGCACCGATGATCGCAACGATGAAAGTGAACAAGGGCCGGATGCGTGAAGCCGTGAATACCGACTTCTCCAATGCGACAGATATCGCAGACTTCCTCGTAGGGAAGGGGCTTCCGTTCCGTCAGGCGCATGAAGTGATTGGCAAAACTGTGTTGTACTGTATCCAGAACAACAAGTTCTTGCTTGACCTGACATTGGAAGAGTTCCAGCAGTTCTCACCGTTATTTGACGACAGCATCTATCAGGTGTTGCAGCCGGAGACGGTCGTTAACGCCCGTAACGTATACGGTGGCACGGCTACGCCTCAGGTGAAGGCAGCTATCGACCGTGCGGAGCAGGCTTTATCGGTGTCGGCTGAATGGATTCAGGCTCATTCCGCAGGAGCGAATAAGTAAAAAATATCAGTTTGACCCGCAAAATATCCGCAGTTTAAAGGGGTGCCCCAAGTAGATTGTTCTACAATGGGCACCCCTGTTTAATGTTCAAAATAGATTTAAAAGTGCATGTAACTTCAACGGGAGTCGGCTCAGTTGTGGCTCAGTCCTTGCGAAGCGGCAGCCAGTTCAATACGTCTTGGATTTTGTCATCCCAATAACCCCAATCATGTGCGCCGGGACCTTCCGCATAGGTTAAATCCAGCGATGTATCCTGGCAGGCTTTCAGGAACGTCTGGTTGTCATCATACAGAAAATCTTCCGTTCCACAGCACTGATACAGTTTTGGCTTTGGTCCTTTGGATTGGTCCAACTGCTGCAGAAGTGACAGAAGATCGTTGTCGCTTCCCTGAATCGGGCTGTCTCCAAAGATCATTTGCATCTCTCGGTTAAGGCCATCGTTCAAAGAACTTCCGGCCAGATCCAATGCACCGGACAAGCTGGCCGCTGCTGCAAACATCTCAGGTTTTCGCAGTCCAAGTTTGAAAGCACCGTATCCGCCCATCGACAGCCCGGCTACGAAATTATCTTCACGCTTATCCGATAGCGGGAAGAAGGAACGGGCCAGAGCGGGAAGCTCCTCACTGATAAAGGTCCAGTATTTGCCGCCGTATTCCATGTCTGTGTAAAAACTGCGATGTACTTGTGGCATGACGACCGCGATTCCCATAGATGCTACATATCGCTCGATGGATGTCCGGCGCAGCCAGATGGAATCGTCATCGGATAAACCGTGAAGCAGATAGAGTGTGGGATGGCGATGCGAGCCTGCACGATTTTCCATGCCGATTTGTGTAGATGTGTTCTGTGGGAGAATGACGGTCATTGTTGTACTAAGTCCGAGTGCTTCCGAGAAAAAATGACATTGCATAAGTGCCATGCGAAAATATCCCCTCTCGTTTCTTATAGTGGTCTATAAAACTAATGTAATCGATGAACATGGCCGTAGAATATATGGCCGAGCTTCCTATTTATCTCAGATGATAGCATAAAAAATGATAATATGTATTATAAGACTTCATATGTAGCAATGAAAGGATGTCTGTTATATGACGAATGACGTTCTTATAGATATTTTGAACAAGTATGGAATACATGAGCCTGTTATTAAATTTCTAAGACATAATGAAAATAGGACATACAAAATTGATGACGCAGTTAGTGGAAACTCATATTTACTTCGGATTCATCAACCCATTAAAGATAATATGACAGACCTGCAGCATACATATCAAACCGCTGCTATGTAAGGTTATCGGTGGGTGTTCTTTTAGTACTTCTCCGTCTCTAGACGGAGATGAACTTCAGCCAAAAGAACGTTTGCTGTTTAGTCGGCTTATGTTACATTACTGGTAAATAGCTTTATGACGGGTAAACCATCTAGTGGAACTATATAGATTGAACTAAATAGAAATACTTCAACGGAGAAGGCGGAATTATTTTGGAGAAGCGTAGCGTTCGACCGAAAGCTTTCCACAGGAAAGCTCGCATCGGAAGCATAAGCTGCCCCCGGGTTTCAACGGTTGTATAAATACATCAAAGAAATCTGGGGGCACAGAGATCGGAAGAATAATCCGCATTCGTAGTGATGCTCAGGCTAAGAATCTTTAGTTCAACTTATATAGCGTGAAGAAACGGGGGATATTGCAGTGGAAGAGTTCGTACAAAAACGTGATAACTTGCATATTGCGGGAGTTGGAAAAACAGAGGGAGGCGTGTACGCCAAGGTTCAGCTGGATGGAATGGGCACGGTCGGCGGGAGTCTGGACTGTGATGATTTTATTGGAAACGGTTCGGTAAGTGTCAAAGGTGCACTTACTGCAAAAAAAGTCCGCATTAATGGTACTGGAAGTGTGGACGGCCCCATGGATGCGCTGGACGTGAATGTGGGCGGTTCCGCCAAAATAAAATCTGATGTACGTGCACGAAAGATGACGGTGAGCGGTCGATGTCATATTTACGGCAAATTGACTTCAAAAAAAATAGAACTGAGCGGAAGTCTGAAAGCGGAAAATATTCAAACGGAAAACATCGAGGTAAAGGGAGGATTTCATGTAGAGGATGTGCTTCAAGCGGATACGATGGAGATTAAGCTGTATGACCGCTGCGAAGCTCGGGAAATCTATGGAAATTACATTACGGTGCGCAAAAAAGGAAAACATATCTGGGAAAAGCTTTCTTTTTCATTTCGGCCATCTCGCTTGTATGTTCGATTCATGGAAGGAAATAGGGTGGAGGTGGAGCATACGGAGGCGGACATTATCCGCGGAAACCGGATCATTCTCGGACCGGGTTGTAATGTGCGATTGGTTGAATACAGAGAAGAGCTTATTCAAGACCCCTCTGCAGAGGTTGGAGAAGTACGCTTAATTTGATCTGCAACCGAAGCGCTGTTCAGCGCTTAGTAACAACACGTATATATTAGGATGCTGAAAGGGGGAACTCTGGGTGACAGTATATGAAACAGAGGTAAGACAAAATGTATCAATCATGGGCAACGGGACCTCTAACGGAGGGATTCTGGGTAAGCTGCGTGTTAATGGAGATGGCCGGATTTATGGAGATGCAGATTGTTTGATATTTCGGTGCAACGGAAGCGCTGAGGTGGAAGGAAGTTTGCGCTCCCGGGAAACCCGGGTTAATGGGCAGCTGAACGTAAATGATAATCTGGAAGCAGAGCAAATGAAGATTAACGGTGGATTGAAGGCGGGCGGCAGTGCCCGTATCGGCCATATTCACGTCAATGGAGATTTGTTGATCGGGAACACGTTGTCATCTGTAAAGCTGACGGTAAATGGAACCTTGGAGGCCCGGGATGAGATTGGTGTCGAGAACTTGACAGTTAGAGGGAAAATTAAGGCTGGCAGAGCGCTGTATGGCAGAGAGATCAATATCAAGCTCCACGGCGGTTCTTCCCAAGTGTCCAGAATGACGGGCGAATCTATTTCAGTATCTATTTCTCGTCTTGCCAGAGTAATCGGATCACTCCACATAACTAGCCTGAAGACCGGACATATTGAGGGTGACGATATCTTTCTAGAAAATACGATAGCAGACACAGTCCGCGGTCGGAGGGTGACTATAGGCCGGGGGTGCGTCATTGGGCTGGTTGAATACAGCGAGGAACTGAGGACGGACAGGAGCGCGGAGATTTTGAATGCTGAACGTATATAAATATAAAAAGTGAAAAGGTGTTAAAAAAAGAACAGAGGCATGAAGTGCCCCTGTTCTTTTTTGTGCGTATTGCTTCGCACCACGTGCAGTTTCCAGCGTGAGGTGTGGCGTTGTATGACGGCGGTCGACCACATGAGACTACGGATTGCTGACTCCATCCTCGACAACGGGTGCTTTAGGCAGGTCTCTTGCGCCAGGCAACTCACCATTCGACGGATTCATACCGACGATTGTGCTTTGTCCCCGATAAATGTCGCGGGAAATTCGAATGCGTTCGGTTACCTTTCCGTTAACCTTCTTGATACGGTAGGTTTCTACGACATACCCGGGTTTGCCATTCTGCAGTACCCTGTGTTTGCCGGGAGATAATGAGCCGTCTCGGACATACTTTAGCGGAGCAGGAATACCCTGCACGATTTTTGATTCGAGTGAATAGACGGTGTCTTTCGGAAAAGTTCCGAAAAACTTGAGTGTCAGGGTCCGACCGGTGACCTCGGCGTGGATCAGCAGATGCTTGCCGGTATTGTTGCGGAATCGGAAATTAATGTACCCTTCAGCAAAGGTGGCGTCCTGACCCTTGGGCAAATAATTGACCGGAAGGGAATGGCTTCGGCGTTCCGTCACTTCGAGTCCGGTCAATAGAACGGCATTGTATACAGTGCTGGACACTTGACAGATTCCTCCGCCAATCCCCGGCACGAGCTTGCCGCTAACGATGACCGGCGCTTGCTTGAAGCCGAATTTTTGCCGGGCTCTCTCCACCACTTCGGCATAGTTGAATTCATCGCCCGGTTTCAGAATCATCCCGTTCACGGCTTTGGCGGCAGCCGTGATGTTATGTACTCGGCCCGGACCGCTTGCGCCTAGTTGGGTAGAGAACTGTATGATTTTCCGTTCGATGCCCTCAGCTTGCAGAGATTTTACCGTTACATCCGGTACAAGCAAAGTGAGAGGCAGCTCAACCATAATGATCTCAGGGGGATCAGACTGCAGAACAGAGAAATCGCTAGGAATGGCTGCCCCAAATCGGTCGCTAAGCGCCGTCCAGTCAATCCGGAACGTCGTCTGCTCAGGTATGTAGCGCACGATGTCGCCGGTAATGCTGCGTACCGCATTGACCGGTTCTCCGAAGCGGTCTTTTTCCCATTCCGTGTGGAATCTCTTCTTTAGAGTATCGAGATCCCAATCAGGGTAGATGCTCCAGATTTTCTCGAACTGGTACCGATATAAAGCCCGTTCCCACAGGTCTCCCTCAGTGAACTTGGATACAGCGCTACGGAAATCGTTCGCTTCATACTTCACCCCGGCTTCCCTAAGGCTAAGCGTCTCCTCCTCTCCATTAAGATGGTCCCCGAAGAATTGCACCTGAATCGATTCCATAGCTTTTAAGCGTTCGTCTAGTTCGTTTAGAACCTCACGAGCGGGCCTTCCTCCGATGTCCCAGCCAGATAGCATGACGCCTTTAGGCAGGATATTTTGATTGGCATAGAGGGCCAGTCCGCCATAACAAATAGACCCGATTAACAGCACACTAATGACAACGATAAGACCAATGTGAATTTTTTTCATGCGAAACCACCTTTTTTGCTTCTGATTAACCGTAGTTCAAGCACCTTTTAATGTATATGTCACAGGGCCGATAAACTTTCGGGTACTCAAAAGGTAACAAATTTGTTACAATGAGTGATGTCATGAGGATTTTTATTGGATTTTAAAGGAATTACATGGAAAGTGTCGAAAGTATAAGGGCTAATCAAGTAATGGGAAGTGATGAAGTGATAGAAATGCAGGATGTGTGGAAGACCTATCCGAACGGCACCCATGCACTTCAAGGGGCCTCGGTAAAAATCGACCGCAATGAGTTTGTTTACGTCGTCGGACCATCCGGCGCTGGTAAATCGACATTTATGAAACTCATCTATAGAGAAGAAGTACCTACCAAAGGGCAGATTTCAGTCAACGGATTTAATATCGGTAAGCTGAAACAGCGCAAAATCCCTTATGTTCGGCGTAATATCGGGGTTATCTTTCAAGATTTTCGACTCCTGCCGAAGATGACAGCTTATGAAAATGTAGCCTTTGCTATGGAAGTAATTGAGGCGCCTACGCGTCTGATGAAAAAGCGGGTCATGGAAGTCCTTGATCTTGTGGGGCTGAAGTCCAAGGCAACCCGCCTACCGGCTCAATTGTCCGGCGGGGAACAGCAGCGGATTGCTATAGCTCGGGCGATTGTGAACAATCCGTCTGTGATTATAGCGGACGAGCCTACAGGCAACTTGGATCCGGAGACTTCGTGGGGAATTATGCAGTTGCTTGATGAGATCAATTTCCGGGGAACAACCATCGTGATGGCAACCCATAACAAAGATATCGTAAATACGATGCGTAAACGCGTTATCGCCATTGAACAAGGACAAATTGTCCGAGATCAGGTGAGAGGGGAGTACGGATATGACTTTTAAAACCTTCCTACGGCACTTGCGGGAAGGGGCCAAAAGCGTATTCCGGAACGGCTGGATGTCCGTAGCGTCTGTAACCTCAATCGTAGTGTCATTATTTATTTTGGGCGTATTTATTTTATTAGTATTGAATGTAAACGCATTGGCCGATAAAGCCGATAGTGAAGTACAGGTGAGCGCTTATCTTAATCTGAACGTCGATGAGAAGATGCGCGAGACTATCCATAAAGAAATCAAGGCGATGCCTGAAGTCAACTCTATCACTTTTGTTTCGAAAGACGAGGGAATGAAGGAGCTTACCGAAAGCCTAGGAGAGGAAGGCAAGGATATGCTGGACGGGTTCAACACTAAAGACCAGAACCCTTTGCCGGACTCATTTGTCATCCAGGTTATCGAACCTACTACAGTTCCTTTTGTAGCCGATAAGATTAGCGCGCTTAACAAGAAACACCCGGAGCAGCCGATCATGAGAGTGAAATACGGGGAAGGTACCGTTGAAACGCTGTTCAAAATTACCCGTACCGTACGTAATATTGGATTTATTTTTGTTGGCGGACTCGGCCTGATGTCGATGTTCCTGATCTCCAACACGATCCGGGTTACGATATTGGCCCGCCGCCGCGAGATTGGCATCATGAAGCTGGTCGGAGCGACGAATAATTTCATTCGCTGGCCGTTCTTCGTGGAAGGTGCCTTGATCGGGTTCATGGGCTCGTTGGTTACAGTTGGCGTGTTATTCTTCGGATACAACCGTCTACATAACGCGGTTAAAGGTGATATTACCCTGTCGCAAAGTTTGATACCGCTGGGAGATATATGGATGCTGCTTGGGGGATTGATACTCCTACTGGGAATGCTGATTGGCATTTGGGGCAGCACGATGTCTATTCGCAAGTTTTTGAAGGTATAACCTTATAACTGTTGAGATCGTCTAATAGTTTCAATTTATTTTTAAGTATCATGAAATCTTTAACTAGAACACTGAAAAAGGATGGGGAGCGCAAGTTGAAAAAGATCGCCGCCGGATTAGCCGCCTTACTATTGGCCGCAGTCGTATTCCAACCCTCAGTCGGATTAGCCGAAAACAAAACATCTGCTGATGTTGATCGTGAAATCAAAGCGCTTCAAGAGCAGGTCCGTCAGGCTCGCAACCAGAAGAACAAAGCTGCAGAAGACAAGCAAGAGGCGCAGCATTACAAGAATAAGACAAACAAAACCTTGAAATATGTAATGGACCAGATCGATATCGTCAGCGGCGAAATTACCAAAATCACGATGAAAATTGATGAAACGGAAGAGGAGCTTCACGTGACTGCGCAAGAACTGAAGTCAGCTGAAGAAAGAATCGCAGCCCGTGAGAAACTTTTAGAGAAGCGTATTCGTTTAATATACATGGATGGGGAAGTTTCCTATCTGGATGTGCTTTTGTCTTCGACAAGCTTTACAGATTTCCTGGATCGTGCAGACTCGCTCAAGACTATTGTCGATCAAGACCAGGATCTTCTGGTTCAGCATAAACAGGACAAGATCCTCGTGCTGGACAAGAAAAAAGAGTTGGAGGGCCAATACGCCAAGGCTAAGGACCTGTACGCTCAGATGGAAGACCATAAACATGAGCTGAATGAGAAAGAAAAAGAGAAGAGAGTTCTCATTGCCGAGTACGACCAGAAGATTGAAATATCTGATGATATTTCTGCTGAGCAGGAGCAAATGCTTGTCGCGCTCGCTACGAAGCGTTCCAATCTCCAACAGCAAAGAAATAAGCTCGCAGCGGAAGAAGCTGCACGCAGAGCGGCTAAAGCAAAAGCTGAAGCCGAGGCAAGAGCTAGAGCAGCAGCTGCAGCAGCTGCTGCTGCGAAGAAAAAGAATACGGTCGCCTCGTCCAGACCTTCAGGCGGTGGAGGTTCGTTTACGGGCAATGGAGGTCCGTTCGCTATGCCTGTATCCGGTGCTTACCTGTCTTCCGGCTACGGACCACGTACTCACCCGGTCACCGGTCAAGTAATGTCGATGCACACCGGGCAAGATCTTGCCGCACCTGAAGGAACAGAAATTAGGGCAGCAGAGAGCGGCACTATCATTCTTGCTGAATGGTGGAGCAGCTATGGCAATACGGTTATTGTCGACCATGGCGGCGGTGTATGGACGCTTTACGGTCATATTCGCAACGGTGGCATCAAAGTAAGTGAAGGACAGCAGGTCAGCCGCGGACAAAAAATTGCTGAGGTTGGTTCTACAGGACGAAGCACAGGTCCTCATTTGCATTTTGAAGTGCGGATTAATGGCTCTGCTGTAAATCCGACTCCTTATCTGTAGTCAAGAAGTATAACCGCTGTATAAATATTCCCCGGAAGTTAATCATATACTAGGATGACCGGGAAGCTGCGAAGCGAAATAGCTGATACGTACAAAGGCGGTGAAATCCATGTTAAGAAAAAGAACGGTCGTATTTCTCGTTGTAGCTGCCATGCTGTGCGGTGGACTTCTGACGATGATGTTCACGCAACTGCCGAATCTTGCAGGTTCGAGTGCTAGCGGGGAAGGCCTGCTGGCTAGCATCGCGAAGAACGGGTTGGAACAGGAAGAAGCCAAGAAGATTGGTACCGCCCTCGACTTAATTGAAAGCAATTATTACAAAGATATTGACCGGGACAAGCTGGTTGATGGAGCGATTAACGGAATGATGGAATCACTTGGTGATCCTTACTCCAATTACATGGGCAAGGTGCCAGCAGCTCAATTTGAGGAAAGCATTGAGGGCTCGTTTAGCGGTATTGGTGCAGAGGTTTCCTCGGTTGATGGTAATGTTGTGGTCGTGTCCCCAATCAAGGGATCGCCAGCAGATAAAGCCGGCATTCGGGCCAAGGACGCGATTTTATCGGTTAACGGTGAATCATTACAAGGTCTGGATTTGAATGCTGCAGTGGCCAAAATCAAAGGTCCGAAAGGCTCGAAAGCGGTCATCAAAGTGAAACGCGCAGGAACGTCCGAGCCAATCGAATTTGTAATTATTCGAGATAACGTAAACCTGGAAACGGTTAGTGCCAGAATGGAGAGCAATAAAGTTGGTATTATTGAGATCTCACAGTTCTCCCTTAATACAGGTGACCGCTTTAAGGAAGAGTTGAAAAAGCTGGAAGCGCAAGGGATGGAAGGACTCGTGATTGACGTACGGAACAACCCGGGTGGTGTGCTTGCCGTTGTCATCGATATTGCTGAACAATTCGTGCCGAAAGGCAAATTGATCGTCCAGGTTGAGGATAAAGATAAGAAACGGGAGAAGCATCCTTCTAACGGAGAATCCAAACCGTATCCTGTTACGGTGTTGATGAACAAAGGCAGTGCCAGTGCTTCTGAAATACTGGCGGGTGCGCTGCAACAATCAGCCGGAGCTGTATTGATCGGTGAGAACACATTCGGTAAAGGTACGGTACAGACTAGCTTTGAGAAGCAGTTTGGAGACGGAAGCCTGCTTAAGGTAACGATCGCCAAATGGCTGACACCTAACGGTTCATGGATTCATGAAAAAGGAATCAAGCCTGATTTAAAAGTAGATCAGCCGGATTATTTCTTAGTTGCACCGATTGATAAGAAGAAAACATTGAAATATGATATGAACGGTTCTGACGTGATGAACGCCCAGATCATGCTCGAGGCAGTCGGCTATAAGCCAGGCCGGAAGGATGGTTACTTTGACCGGGCTACTGAAAAAGCTGTGAAGAGCTTCCAAAGCAGCCAGAAGCTTAAAGCAGACGGAGTGGTGAATACCGCAACAGCGGAAGCCCTTGAGGCTGCGTTGATCAAGAAGATTCAAGATCCGAAGAATGACAATCAATTGAATCGCGGAATCACCGAAATCCGGGAGGAAATCGCGACCAAGGCGTCGAAGAAATAGAAGGCTGAACTTTAGCCTTCTTTTTTTCTTGAGATTTAAGAAGAGGATCGTGCACTGCTCCTAGCGCGTGGTGTGGCATTACATGACTGTGGTCAAATATGTTTTGGAGGAGCGTCTTAAGAGGAAGGAGTGTGACAAGCTTTTGGAAACAGCCAAAGAGTTGCTGTGGCTCGGATTGGATGCAGGATTACAGCTGTTAATGCAGCCGTTTTATTATATTTCTATTATTTTTATTGCATTGCTTTATCGCAGACAGGTACTTTTGGAGCGTAAGCTGTTTCATGTACGTCTAAATGGTTGGGGAATGCAGACGTGGAGAACATTTCTTGGAGGGCTCGTTGCCGGGATTGCCGTTTCGATTGTAATGGCCTTTCTCGGAATATCCCTCACCTTTGCAGCCGTCATATGCATATGGGTAACGGCGCTTGTACTGATGCTGTTCCGGGTGAGATTTTTATGCTTTGCCTATTCCATAGGCGTGCTCGGTATAATCCAGTTCGTATTAAGCTGGTTTCCTGAGTGGCAGCCTGAGGGTCTGCTGGGGAGTGCGATAACTACGATAAGCAGCCTCGATATTCCTGCACTGCTTGCTTTAGCAGCTGTGCTTCACTTTGCAGAAGCGGCGCTTGTTGTACTGCAGGGCTCGAAGTTTGCAACACCGCTGTTCCTGGAAGGGAAGCGGGGTAAACTGGTGGGCGGTTATCACATGCAGAGCTTCTGGCCGCTGCCACTCTTCCTGCTGATACCGGCTTCCGGTGGCAGCATGGTATTGCCTTGGACGCCGTTCTTTGGCGGTGAGGCTTGGAGCGGCGGGTTCAGTATGCTGGTGCTGCCCGTACTGATCGGCTTTGGAGAGATGACACACAGCATGCTGCCACGGCAGAAGGCTGCAGTTACATCCAAGAGACTTGTTGTTTACAGTGCTGTGGTACTTGTACTGAGTCTGCTTGCCGAGTGGTGGTCGCCGCTTATGATTATCGCTGCTATTGCAGCACTGGTCCTACATGAAGGACTGGTCTGGTACAGCCGTAACGAGGAGAATGAGAGGAGTCCCGTTTTTGTTCATCCATCGCACGGTTTACGTGTACTGGCAGTGCTGCCGGGAAGTCCTGCGGATGAGTTGGGCATATTGGCAGGTGAGACGATTCTTAAAGCGAACGGGACACTTGTTCACAACAAGGAACAGCTGCATGCTGCGCTCCGCCAGAATTCGGCGTTTTGCAAGTTGGAGGTTCAGAATCATCAAGGTGAGAGCAAGTTTATGCAGCGGGCGATATATGCCGGTGACCATCATCAGCTCGGAGCCATCGTTGCACCGGACCCAGACGACAACTTGTCGGTGAAGTTGAAGCCACTTAGCGTGTTTGCTCTTCTTGGGATGAAGCTGAACGTGAAGAATAAGGTGGCTGCCAATCCTGGGCAGACGAAGGCCGATTCAACGCCGGACAAGCCAGAAACGGTCGAGGTTTAGAATGGGTCAGAATAAGACTTAATGGAATCTAAAAAGCGATCTTCCTCGTTTATTACGAAGGAAGATCGCTTTTTTAGTGATTTAGCTTAGCTATAACAATTATACATCACTACGCGTATGAACCTTCGCTCGTGTAGAATGCCACTTATTCATATCATCCTACAGGGTTTGGGGTTGATCGCCGTCATGTAACAACGTACCTCTCTAGGGGCTGCGCGCGGTACAAATGTTGTATAAAATGCAACTTTATTTCGTCATACAGCGGCGAAGTCCGGATTGTTGTATTCCATACAACAATCCGGATAGGAAATCATCGATTTTCCTCTTTACAGGATGAATTGCTGTAGAATCTACAACAATATCAGTAGGTTCAGTCATTTTGCTCTTCCAAAGTTGTATGTTATACAACAGTTACTTATCACATCATGCTATCGGTGGAGTTGAGGGCTAGAGAAAGTCGGCTCATCCTGGTTATCGTCTTTGGAGGATTGTACACATGACCGAGCAGCTGAGGCTAGAGGTTCAGTTGCAGTGAAATAGCTTACCGTACCGCTAAAAAAGGGACTCTCATGTGAGAGTCCCTTATGGTACAATATGGCTTGTATAGCACAATTTGTGGTGGGTATACACAAGCCTCCAGGAGGGGGTGATGTGTATGAACTTCTCTTTTTCCGATGTCATCATTTTTGCGGCATTTGTTGTCGCTTTACTGACGTATATCGATTCAAAAAAGAAGTAACCCGCCACAGGTTGAAGGCCTAACGGGTTACTTCTCACGATTCATCTGAGGAGGTTATCCCACCACAAATGCTGTACTTTGGGAGCAGCTGGCCGGCTGCTCCTTATTTATTGTTATCTTAGCATATGAAGGAATATACCTCAAGTTACTTCAACCTCTGTTCCGCAGGCGATCCCTACACCTTTTTCAAATAGAAAATGGCGATTTGCGTTCGGTCCCGTAGACTTAGCTTCCCTAAAATTTCGGTTACATAGTTTTTAACGGTACCTTCGCTCAGGAACAGCTGGGCTGAAATTTCCTTGTTCGAAAGGCCGTCTGCAATCAGGGAGACGATATTTTTCTCAGCTGGTGTGAGACCATAATGGTCCAGTGCAGCAGGCTCCGTCGGAGCGTTGTGTGAGGTCGGCCGGAGCATCCCGGTCAGCTTGCGGGCGATATCGGGATGAATGAGCATGTTGCCGTCATGGACCGTCTTGATGCCTTGAATGATCCGGTCCGGTGGAATGTTCTTGAGCAAATAACCGCTGGCACCGTTTTGCAGCGCTTCGACGATATAATCGTCGTCGTCAAAGGTGGTCAGCATCAGAACCCTCACATCCGGGAACCGCTCTCGAATCCGTTTGGTTCCTTCGACGCCGTCGCATACCGGCATCCGGATATCCATCAACACGACGTCTGCCCTAGCCCCGCCCTCAAGCAATTCCAGCGCCTCGGCTCCATGAGCAGCAGCTCCGATAACCTCCACTTCAGCATCCATGCCGACTAACAGTTTCAAGCTTTCTCGGATAAACGGGTCATCGTCCACAATCAGTACAGATATCATATGAACACTCACTTTCTATCTTATCATCAAACAATATAGATGATTTAAGAAAAGAATTATGCTGACTAACGAAGGGGGCGGAACAATTCTGGAGAAGCGGAGCGGTCGCTAAAAGCTTTCCATAGGAAAGCTGCTTCGGAAGCATATGCTGTCCCCGGATTTCAACCGCAAGGCGGTGTTCATCAGGAAATCGGGGGGCAACAGCGATCGTAAGAATGTTCCGAACACGTAGTTGTTGACAGCAATAATATTTTCTAAATCATTTATACTCTTCCCTACACAATCTCGCTCTTCCGGTAAACAGGCAGCCGCGTGATGACGGTAAAAGGCGTCTGCCGGTGGATCTCCAGTGTCCCTCCGATGACTTTGGTACGCTCCAGCATACCGCTAAGCCCGATGCCCTGTTTTCCGATCCCGGAGCTTTCCACAGCTAAGGCTTCTTCGGCTGCGACCTCCCCGTTGTTCGAAACCTCCATACAGATCTCGTGATCCCCATAACGGAGAAGTACATCCACCTCGTCTGCATGCCCATGCCTGATCGCATTCGTAATGGCTTCGCGTGCATTTTTGTACAGGACAACCTGCTGGCTCGGGTACAGTGGATACGACGCGCCCTCCACAAGAATACGGGTCCGGATTCCGGTTTCACGTCCAGTTTCTTCAAGCAGGCGATCCAAGGAATAAGCATCTGTCAGCTGCCTGCCTGGATTCATTCGTTTGACCGCAGACCGCATTTCATCCATGCTGGCCCCGATTTGATCACGGATCTGGTATAGCAGCTCCATCCCACGGGCATTATCCTGCGGCACGGTGTGAATAGCCGCCTCCATCATCATTTTTACCCGAATCAACCGGTGTCCGATGTCATCATGAAGCTGCCTGGAAATCCGGCTCCTTTCCTCAGCCTGCGCGGCGCCTTCTACCTGGTGGGCGAATTGCTGCATTCGGCTGCGGGCCTCTTCCAGTTCGAAATGTTTACGTTTAAGCTCATCGTACAGCCGCAGTGTTTCCTCTCGGCTTCCCGAAGTGTTAACCAGTATGCCGATGAATACAGCGATTAGGATCAACAGGAAATTGGCAGAGATAAGCCATAAGACATCGTAACCCTGAAGTGATACATTCAGTACCAGGAAATGGATGCCGAGGAGGATGTACCGAAGCGGTACATTGGACAAGACCAGATACGTGCAAGCGGTCGACAAAGAGATAAAAACCATCATCAAGCCGTACTGTTGGCACAGCCAACCCGAGATAATGAACTCCAGAAAAGCTGCGGTGATGATGACCGGACTTGCATTGAAGTAACGGCCAAGCACCGCCAAAGCAAGAAATAACAGGATAAAGAGGGTGTACTGGTCATAATGGTCGATTCTGTCCACATATAGCCCTGCGGCAGCGGGGAGGAGAATAAGACCAAAACGAAGTGAGGTCAGTGAATAACGCATATATGAAAAGACATCCTTTTTCCATGAAATAGGACCTATATTAGTTCGCTTCATTATAGCACAACGCGTGCTTCTGTCAGAGGTGACTTTGGTCACCCGAGAGGATGACTTAATCTACCTGCGGAGGAGATTCTGATCCGGTACAATAAAATCAAGAAAATGGAAAACGGAAATCAGAATGGAGCGAAGAACAATGGCATTCTTACAAATGAACGATGTGGTCAAACGCTATGGAAGTAAGCTTTCAGTGGATCACTTGAATCTGACCATAAACGAAGGCGAAATCTTTGGACTGCTTGGACCCAACGGGGCCGGCAAAAGCACGACGATCAATATGATCTGCGGACTGCTCAAAATCGATCAGGGCAGCATTGAAGTGGACGGCATCTCCATTATGGACCGACCACTGGAAGTTAAAAAAAGAATTGGACTCGTCCCTCAGGATCTTGCGCTGTATGAGACAATGTCCGCTGCCGACAACGTGTCCTTTTTCGCCAAGTTGTACGGTCTCCGGGGAAAGCTGCTGAAAGAACGGGTAGAAGAGGCGCTGACGTTTGTTGGCCTGCAGGACCGGGCGAAAGATGCACCCTCGACCTTCTCCGGCGGCATGAAGCGGAGATTGAACATCGCTTGTGCCTTAACCCATCATCCGAAGCTGATCATTATGGACGAGCCGACCGTCGGCATCGATCCGCAATCCCGAAATCATATTTTGGAATCCGTAAGAAAGCTTAATGAAATGGGCTCTACCGTAATTTATACCAGCCACTACATGGAAGAGGTTTCAGCGATCAGCGACCGTGTGGCGATTATGGATAAAGGGCATGTGATTGCTTTTGGCACCCAGCAGGAACTGAGAGAGCGGGTCGCCCATGAAGAGAAAATCGTGTTGACTGCCGAAGGCATCACACCAGCCATGGTAGATGAACTGACCATACATCCCCGAGTGTCCCGGGTTCATCGGGATGAGCGTGTTCTGGAGATCTATCTGCCGTCCGCGCAAAATGACCTGCAGGATGTTTTGTTTATTTGCAGCAAGCATGAGGCGGTTATCCAAAGTATCCAATGCGAAGAACCGGATCTTGAGACGCTTTTCCTCAGTCTGACGGGTCGGACGCTGCGCGATTAGATTTCAAGGTTGAATAGGGGACAATGCGAAGGAGGGAACCACAGTGAATATAAGAACCATTACATGGTTTGAACTGAGAAGAATGTTTCGTAGCCGGGCGGTAGTGTTTAACCTGTTCCTGCTGCCGATGTTATTGATCTTTATATTGGGTACGGCGTTATCAAGTTTTTTCGGCGGCATGGAGGACTATGTCCCTGAGCAGGTGAAGGTGGGAATCATCGGCGTGGAGTCCGGCGAGTCGCTTCCATCAAGCTTTAGGACCTTTATCGAGGCGCCAGAGATTGCAAAAGTGCTAGTTCCATCCATGGGACTTACGCAGAAGGAAGCGGAGAGCAAGCTCCGCACAGGCGGTATTGACTTTGCCGTCACGGTACCGGAGGACCTTGATACTCAGATCTTTTCGGGGGGGAAAGTCCAATTGGAAATGCTCCTTGGAAAAAACCGCACGCGCAATTTGATTGCGGAATCGATGTTCGGCGCTTTTATGGATGAGGCCAACAGTAAGCAGGCGCAGGCCGTTATTGTGGGACCGCAAGTGCTTACGAACAGCAGCTCCGCTGTGAACGAACGCCCTTCATATGTAGAAACCGGCAAGCTGAATGACCAAGGCGAGACTTACTCGGCCGTACAGTATTATGCCGCATCGATGTTAATAATGTTTCTGCTGTACTCGGGTTTAACTGCGAGCAACAGCTTATTTTCGGAAAAAGAAAATCATACGCTGTATCGGCTGCAGTCGACACCGGTCTCTAGCGCGACTATTTTTGGGGGCAAAATTCTGGGATGCAGCGTTGTGACGGTGATGCAAGCCATTCTGATCGTTGTAGGCTCTAGCTGGATGTATGGCGTAAATTGGGGGGACCATGTCTGGCTGTTAATGCTGGTATGTGTTCTGATTACGATGACTTCCATGACCATTGCGATCATAGTTTCGCTGGTTACCAAAACTGCCTCGACGGCAACCGCGATTATTCAAGCTGTGGTCATTGCCATGACATTCCTGAGCGGAGGATTTACGCCGCTTCCGGTGGATTTCATTCAGGCTTTAGGTGAGTTCACCGTGAACCATTGGGCGCTGCAAGGAATTCTGCGCATGATGCTAAACGCAGAGTTATCTCAAATTTTAACGTGTGTCGGGGTCTTGGGCGCAATCTCGCTCGGTTTATCTGCCGCGGCTATGATCGCTTATCGAAAGGTGGGTTACCATGCATAGTCTTACCATCGCTTGGCAGATGATCAAACGGACGCTAGGCCGTAAAAAAGGCTGGATGTCCTTTGTTATCATTCCATGTGTCGTCGTTACAGCAGCTGTAGCGCTCCTCGGAAATGAAGGGACGACCAGCATAACGATCCCTTACATGAACTCGGATACCGGTCCTGCGGGCAAGCACCTGATAGAGGAATTAAGTCGCACGAAAGAGTTCATTATGAAGCCAATCAGTTCGGAAGAGGAACTCAAGCAGTCCATCATCCGGCAAAAAGGGAAGATCGGCATTATGATTCCAGAGAACTTTAGTGAGGCTCTTCTGGCAGGAGACACACCCACAGTAGAATTGTATGAGCTGTCCAGCAGCGAAGCATCCTTTATGGTCAATACGACGGTAAATGGAACGATCGGACGCATGGGGGATGCTGCCACCGTCATCCGCAATGATGCTGATAAGAATCAGGATCCACAGGCTGCATTTGAGGACATATTGAATCAGACGCAAAAACACCAGGTTGAGGCCGTCAGCACGGATATGGGGCTGTACGCCAAGCCGGGTCTGAACAACGTAACGGGTTTTACTCTCATGTTCATGATGGGGCTCATCTCCAGTGCAGTTATGCTTATCGTGGAAGACCGGAGAATGCGCACCATGTCACGTATCTTTACCGCTCCGGTTCGCTCGTATCAAATTGCGCTTGGGAACTTTCTCGGCAGTTTTGCTTTAGGTGCTTTACAGGTTCTGTTCGTATTAATCCTGACAAAATATGTGCTTGGTTATGAATATGGTATTCCGTTTTTCATGCACTTCTTAACCCTGACAGCGTTCATGCTCGTCGCGATGGGCATAGCTAGTACCATTGCAGGGCTGATCCGCAATCCTCAAAATGCCGGGATGCTCAATTCCTTGATCATTACACCGACGTGCATGCTTGGTGGCTGTTTCTGGCCGCTGTCGATCATGCCGGATTTCCTGAAAAAAATCGCCAACTTCATTCCTCAGAAATGGGCAATCGAAGCGGTGGAAACGGCTGCTTCAGGTGGTACGCTGGCGGATATCCAACTGCCGCTGCTTATCCTGGGTTTGATGGCGGTTATCCTGCTGGGATTAGGCTCCGTAATTCTGCGACCTAGCGAAACGAGTGTAAATGCGTAAAAGATGATCCGCCGGAGCAGGTTTCCTTGAACAGAGGAATCTACCGAAGGAGTCTAAGGTTTTAACAATACAAAAAGGATCGGTTCTCTAAAAAAGAGGACCGATCCTTTTGCAATCATATTGAATTTCATTACTCGCAGAAACGGCTGCAATCTTTATAAGGATGGCAATGCCGTTTCTTCTTGGTTATATACGCCTCGATCTACGTCTACTGTCGCAACTGTCTCAATACCGTGATTTCAACCCGGCGGTTTTTCTGCCGCCCCTGAGCGGTAGTGTTATCGGAGGCGGGACGGGTGTCGGCATACCCTGCATATTGAAAGATGTCAGGGCTCAGTTTGCTCACGTCGAGAAAATAACGCAGTACCGACATGGCACGGGCACCGGAAAGCTCCCAATTATCTTTATAGAAGGGACCTGCAGGTACGTTGTCAGTATGACCTTCGATGCTGACCGTTGTATTGAGATCACGGAACAGACTGGCGAGCTTGCTGAGCACCGGATCAGCACCTTCTTTCAGCTCAGCTTGACCGGGATCAAACAGGAAGCGGTCGCTGAGCGTGATTGCAATGCCCTGAGGCTCATCCGAAATAAAAATGTCGTTATGAAGTTGATTGTCCTGCACATATTGTTTAATTATATTCATGAACTCCGCGAGTTCTTCCTCCTGCTTCCGGAAGGCGAGCTCCCTTTCGGTCATTGGTTCGGGGTCCTTCTCTCCGGTAGCTGCTGGCGGCGGGTTCTTGTGTTTCTCGGTGTCCGCCGTGCCTGTTAGGCCGGATCCCTGCTCGAGGATGGAGTCTCCGCTCCGGAAGGTGGATTGTAGAGAATCGGTGACAAGCTTGTACTTTTCAGTATCCAGTCGGCTCATGGCATACATGACGACAAAAAAGATCAGCAGCAGTGTGATCAGATCGGCATACGTGATCATCCAGCGGTCTCGCTGGTCGCCGCCAGCGTTCTGCTTACGGCGGCGTTTTCTAATCGGCTGTCTCATGAGCCGTCCCCCTTGCTTCTGGGATAATGGAGAAGCCGGCAGAAGCATAAGAAGCCAGCTTCTTGCGCACGAGAAGTGGGTGTTCCCCGTTCTGTACCGCTAAAATACCTTCAAGCAGAAGTTCCATATTCTGAATTTCTTCTTCACCACGTGCTTTAATTTTGGATGCAATGGGAAGAAAGATAATATTGGCACTTGCGACACCGTACAGTGTGGCCGTAAAGGCGACGGCAATAGAGGGACCGAGCTGTGTCGGATCCTGAAGATTACCGAGGACATGGATCAAGCCCATGACGGTACCGATAATTCCCATCGTTGGGGCGTAGCCACCGGCAGACTCAAATATTTTGGCGTGATTTTCGTACTTCAGCTCAGTTGCCTGAATCTCAAGCTCAAGAATTTGCTGAACGAGCTCGGCATCGGTACCGTCGACGACCATCTGGATTCCTTCCCGCAAAAAAGAATCGGGGTGATCTGAAGAAACCTGCTCTAGGGCGAGTACGCCATCCCTGCGGGCGACAGATGCCATGCTCACGATGTCATCAATAAGCCCCTGAGAAGAACGGTTCCGGTGTCCGAAGGCAATTCGGAGACCTTCCGGAATTTTACGTAGACGGGAGGCGGGGAAGCTGATCATGACAGCGGCAAAGGTGCCACCAAATACAATCAGCGCAGCGGTAGTCTGCAGCAGTCCGCTGATATGTCCTCCTTCCCATAAGAAACCTCCGATTAATGCGACAAGACCGGCTAATATTCCGATAACGATAGTAATATCCATAGCACTGAACCATCTCCTTTATATATGAAAATTGTATATATAGTGTTTGCATAGAAAAAACGAAGAGAGTATAATAGTAGGGGAACACGCATTCTTATTTATTGGATGTTTAGGGATGAATTTCCCTTCCATATATTATCGGGAAAATTCGACATAACCTTTAGTATACCTATTCTAGACGATAAGGGTGATATTGGACAAATGAGCGATATCGTTGTCAGTACCAAATCCTTCGAAATTGAGTCGGAATTTCAGCCTCAGGGTGACCAGCCCAGGGCGATTACCGAATTGGTTGAGGGGATTCAAGAGGGCAAGAAGCATCAGACACTGCTTGGCGCTACCGGAACGGGAAAGACATTCACGATCGCGCAGACCATTGCCAAGTTAAACCGGCCTACGCTGGTCATTGCGCATAACAAGACACTTGCCGCACAGCTGGCAAGCGAGTTTAAGGAGTTTTTCCCGCACAACTCTGTTGATTATTTCGTGAGTTACTACGATTACTATCAGCCGGAAGCTTACATTCCGTCCTCGGACACGTACATTGAGAAGGATTCAAGTATTAATGAAGAGATCGATAAGCTGCGCCACTCCGCAACGAGCTCACTGTTCGAGCGGCGGGACGTTATTATCGTGGCTAGTGTATCTTGCATATATGGTTTGGGTTCACCGCAGGAGTATGGAGAACTACTGCTCTCTTTGCGGGTAGGTATGGAGAAGCCGCGCAATCAGATTTTGTCGCGGCTTGTTGATATTCAGTACCAGCGAAACGACATTAACTTTGTGCGCGGCACGTTCCGTGTGCGGGGTGATGTCATCGAAATCTTCCCGGCATCCAAGGGAGAGCATGCCGTCCGTGTAGAATTGTTCGGTGACGAGATCGAACGAATTACCGAGATTAACGTTCTGACCGGGGAGCTGGTTGGCGAGCGCGAGCATGTTGCGATCTTCCCGGCATCTCACTTCGTTACCCGGGAAGAGACAATGCGTGTTGCACTTGTCAATATCGAACGGGAGCTGGAAGAGCGTCTTGAGGTACTGCGTGCCGATGGCAAGCTGCTGGAAGCGCAGCGGTTGGAACAGCGCACGCGTTATGATATCGAAATGATGAAGGAAGTCGGCTTCTGCTCCGGTATCGAGAACTATTCCGGACCGCTAACGTTCCGGGAGCCAGGGGCAACCCCGTTTACTCTGATGGACTATTTTCCGGATGACATGCTGATTGTTATCGATGAGTCTCATGTGACGCTGCCGCAGATCCGGGCGATGTATAACGGTGACCGTGCACGTAAAACCGTTCTGGTGGATCACGGTTTCCGTCTGCCATCGGCACTGGACAACCGGCCGCTGCAGTTTGAGGAGTTCGAGGATAAGGTCAACCAGATTGTATATGTGTCTGCGACCCCGGGGCCGTATGAGCTGGAGCACTGTGACACCATGGTGGAACAGATTATCCGTCCGACAGGGCTTCTTGATCCGCTGATTGATGTAAGACCGTCCGAAGGACAGATTGACGACTTGATCGGTGAGATTCATGAACGGATCGAACGCGATGAGCGGGTGCTGGTGACAACGCTGACGAAGAAGATGGCAGAGGACTTGACCGATTATTTGAAAGAGATCGGAATTAAGGTCCGCTACTTGCACTCCGATATTAAGACATTTGAGCGGATGCAAATTTTGCGGGATCTTCGCCTCGGTACATTCCACGTGTTGATAGGTATTAACCTGCTAAGAGAGGGGCTTGATCTTCCGGAGGTGTCCTTGGTTGCGATACTGGATGCTGACAAGGAAGGCTTCCTCCGCTCGGACCGATCGCTGATCCAGACGATCGGTCGGGCGGCGCGGAACTCGGAAGGTCGGGTTATCATGTACGGTGACAAGATCACCGACTCCATGGATAGAGCGATTAAGGAAACGGAACGTCGCCGCAGCGTCCAGGAGGAGTATAACGAGAAGCATGGCATTACGCCGCAAACGATCCGCAAGAAGGTTCGCGACGTAATCGAGGCTACGAAGGTAGCCGAGAGCAAGGCGGATTACCTGACAGGTGCCGCCGGCAAGATGTCCAAGAAAGACCGCCAATCGGTGATCGAGCGACTGGAAGTCGAGATGAAGGAAGCTGCCAAGAATCTTCAATTCGAACGGGCAGCAGAGCTTCGCGATGCACTGCTTGAGCTGAAGGCTGAATAATTGACATTGGAATTGGCAGACCACCGTCTTTATAAGGACGGCGAAGCCGTTTCTACTTAAAATAATAGGTTGGCTGTGTGAAGCAGTGAGGAGATGATATCTTTTGGCAAGTGACAATATCGTGATAAAGGGCGCGCGTGCCCACAACCTGAAAAATATCGACGTAACGATCCCGAGAGACCGGTTCGTAGTGCTTACCGGACTGAGCGGCTCCGGCAAATCATCACTTGCGTTTGATACGATCTATGCGGAAGGACAGCGTCGTTATGTGGAATCCCTGTCGGCGTATGCCCGTCAGTTTTTGGGCCAGATGGAGAAGCCGGACGTCGATTCCATCGACGGACTGTCTCCGGCCATATCGATTGATCAGAAGACGACAAGCCGTAACCCCCGTTCTACGGTAGGAACTGTTACGGAGATTTATGATTATCTGCGGTTGTTATTTGCCCGCATAGGCCACCCTCACTGTCCGGAGCACGGCATTGAGATTACATCCCAGACGGTAGAACAAATGGTAGACCGTATCATTCAGTATCCGGAGAAGACGCGGCTGCAGATTCTCGCACCGGTTATTTCCGGGCGGAAAGGCGAGCACAAGAACCTGTTCGCGGATATTGCGAAGCAGGGCTTTGTTCGCGTACGCGTGGATGGTGAGCTGCGAGACCTATCAGAAAATATCGAGCTGGAAAAGAACAAGAAGCATACGATTGAAGTTGTAGTTGACCGGATTGTGGTAAAGCCGGATATTGAAGCCCGACTGGCTGATTCGATCGAGACGGCACTTAATCTATCGGGAGGACAGCTTCTGGTGGATATCATGGGTCAGGAGGAGCTGCGCTTCAGCTCCAACTTTGCCTGCCCGGTCTGCGGATTCAGTATGGACGAGCTGTCCCCACGGATGTTCTCTTTTAACACGCCGTTCGGGGCTTGCCCTGATTGTGACGGTCTGGGTGTCGAGATGATTGTGGACCCTGATCTGCTTGTACCGGATACAAGCAAAAGCATTGAAGACGGTGCTTTTCAAGCATGGGCGGGCGGTACATCAACCTACTATCCGCAGTTCCTTAGATCCGTGTGCGAACATTACAAGATTCCGCAGGATGTGCCGGTAAGCGAGCTGAACCCGGATCAGATGGATAAACTGCTGTACGGAACAGGCAGCCAGAAAGTGCATTTTAAATACGAGAATGATTTTGGGCAACGGAAGGAAGCAATGGTAACTTTTGAGGGGATTATCCCGAATCTGGAACGCCGTTACCGTGATACGAACTCCGACGGCATTCGCGAGCACATTGAAGGATATATGAGCACAAAGCCTTGTGATGTGTGTAAGGGACACCGTCTTAAGAAAGAAACCCTTGCTGTAACGATTAACGACCAGAACATGGCGTATGCCACGAGTCTCTCTATCGGGGAAGCCACACGTTTCTTTGAAAATTTGGAGCTAACCCCGAAAGAGAGTCAGATCGCGAACCTGATTCTGAAGGAGATCAACAGCCGACTCGGATTCCTGGTCAATGTCGGCCTGGATTATTTGACGCTGAGCCGTTCGGCCGGCACGCTGTCGGGTGGAGAAGCTCAGCGTATCCGGCTTGCAACCCAGATCGGTTCGAGTCTGATGGGTGTGCTTTACATTTTGGACGAGCCGAGTATCGGACTGCACCAGCGGGATAATGACCGTTTGATCTCAACGCTGGAGCATATGCGTGACCTCGGTAACACGCTGATCGTCGTAGAACATGATGAGGATACGATGATGGCGGCAGACTACATCATTGACATTGGTCCGGGTGCGGGAATCCATGGCGGTCAAGTTATCGCGCAGGGTACTCCGAAAGAAATTATGGAAGACGAGAACTCGCTGACAGGACAGTACCTGAGCGGACGCAAGTTCATTCCGGTTAACAGCAAGCGCCGCAAGACGGATGACCGCTGGTTAGAAATTCGGGGTGCCAAGGAGAACAACCTTAAGAATATCAATGTAAAAATTCCAATCGGTGTCTTTACCGCCGTTACCGGTGTATCTGGTTCTGGTAAATCGACACTCGTGAATGAAATTCTGTACAAGACGCTGGCGCGCGACTTGAACAAGGCACGGGTTCGTCCGGGTCAGTACCGTGAAATGCGCGGTCTGGAGCATATTGAGAAGGTTATTGACATTGACCAGTCGCCGATTGGCCGGACTCCGCGCTCCAACCCGGCGACCTATACCGGGGTGTTTGATGATATCCGTGATATTTTCTCCCAGACGAATGAAGCGAAGGTTCGTGGCTATAAGAAAGGTCGCTTCAGCTTTAACGTGAAGGGCGGCCGCTGTGAGGCGTGTCGTGGTGACGGAATCATCAAGATTGAGATGCACTTCCTGCCGGATATTTACGTGCCATGTGAGGTATGTAAGGGCAAGCGGTACAACCGTGAAACACTGGAAGTGAAGTACAAAGGGAAGAATATTTCCGATGTACTTGAGATGACAGTTGAGGATGCAACAGAATTCTTCGTGAACATTCCGAAGATTCACCGGAAGATGCAGACCCTCATGGATGTAGGTCTCGGATATATCAAGCTGGGTCAGCCTGCGACCACATTGTCCGGCGGGGAAGCCCAGCGGGTGAAGCTCGCTTCCGAGTTGTACCGCCGCAGCACCGGCAAGACGATGTATATTCTAGATGAGCCGACAACCGGTCTGCACGTTGATGATATCGACCGTCTGCTTGTCGTGTTGCACCGATTGGTGGACTCCGGCGAATCGGTCCTCGTGATCGAGCATAATCTCGATGTCATCAAGACAGCAGACTACCTGATCGATCTTGGACCGGAGGGCGGCAGTGGCGGTGGTACAATTATTGCCACCGGTACACCGGAGCAGATTGTGAAGGTGTCGGAATCCTACACTGGTAAATATCTTAAGCCGGTTCTGGAACGGGATACGCAACGGACGGAAGCTTGGAATCAAGAAAATGCGGTTAAAGAGGAGTCTGCGGCAAAGTAAGTGTAAGAATCAGTGTGCCTCCTCCATGACTGCAAGTCTAACGGCTCTGCATGAGGTGCAGGTCAATGGCGAGACTGGATGTAACCAGGCGAGAATCAACCGAAGTAACTTCTGGGGAGCTTTGCCCGCTTAAAAAACGATGTGTGACGGGTAATCATTCAGCGAGGGAAAAGCTTTACAGGAAACAAAAAGAACCGAAGCCTTGGTAACAAGGGCTTCGGTTCTTTTTTTGAAGATGAGAAAGTTAAACATTGAAGTAAAGCGCATCCTTATCTCGCAAGAAAAACTACCGCAAAGTGCGGACTGTGACTAGGAAGCGACCACTTCAGAAGCCAGAATTTCTGTCAGCTTCTCCTGGAATGCTGGTACACCGACACGCTGTACATATTCGAAGAAGCTTTCTTCCGGTGACAGGCGGTTATTTTTGTAGAACAACAGGAGCTGTGCGAGCACGGGCCCCACGTTATCCCCTTCGACCCGGCCTTTAAGCGCTTTGTTCAGCTGCGCTCCCGGTCCAAGCGATCCGCCAACTGCAATATCGAATGCGTCCACCATACCAGCTGGCGTTCTGATCAAGGCGCCTTGTAGACCGATATCCGCGATATGCTTTTGACCGCAGGAGTTCGGGCATCCGATAAAGTGAATACGAATCTTCTCATCGAGTTCAACGTGCTCGTCAAGATACTCCGCAACGACTTTCGCACGCTGTTTCGTTTCCACTACAGCAAGGTTGCAAAATTCGTTACCGGTGCAGGAAACCGTACGGCTCATAAAATGTTTCGGAGTTGGGGTAAGACGCTGAAAGATAGGAGCCTTGAGCAGCTCTTTAACCTGATGATTCGGTACACCGCTCAGGATGATGTTTTGCGACATAGTAGTACGGATTTTTCCATCCCCATAGTTGTCAGACAGATCCGCAAGCTGCACTAACTCACTGGCATTCAGGCGTCCTACCGGAACGTTTAATCCGACATAGTTAAACCCTTCCTGGCGCTGAGGGTGAACACCGTCGAAATACGCTGCTTGCCAGCCAATGGTTTTGTCTTCTCCCCGTGAAGGCAGTTCGCCGACCAGTTCCACAAGCCTCTCCTTGAACTTATCCGGGCCCCAATCGGCAACAAGGAATTTGAGACGGGCATGGTGCCGCTTCTCGCGATATCCATTATCACGGAAGATCGTGGTGACTCCGACGGCAACCTTCAGCGCATCTTCAGGACGGATAAAAATATCGAGCGACTGAGCCAGATGAGGTTTGGCAGAGAGGCCGCCGCCTACCATCGCGTGGAAGCCGATAATTTCCTCACCATCTATAACTTTTACCGCTGGAGTTAATGCTAAGTCGTTAATTTCAGCATTGGCGTTGTTGTAGCGGTTCGAAGAAATCGAAATTTTATATTTACGCGGCAGATTGGAGAAATCACGGTTCATCAGAAAAAAGCTGTTGATCTCCTCCACAAGCTCAGTTGTATCCATCAGCTCATGCGGATCAATACCTGCCAAGGGATTGCCAACAATCGTTCGCGGGCAGTCTCCACACGCTTCATAGGAGTATAGACCGACATCTTCAAGTCTTTGGAAAATATCAGGCAAGCTTTCAACGGTGAGCCAGTGAAACTGGATCGCCTGGCGTGTCGTCACATCAACCAGATCACGGCCATATAGTCTGGCGATATCGGCTAAAGCACGAGCCTGGGCCGTTGTCATGATTCCTGTATTGATCCGGACACGCATCATGAAATGTCCGTCCTTCGGCTTTTGCTGGTAAACACCGGCCCATTTGAACCGGTCCATATCATCGGCGGGGATGGAGTCAAAGCCTTCTACTGAATACTTTTCAATAATGGTACGGATTACGTCCAATCCGTCCTTCTCTAGCTTTACAAATTCAAATTTGTTCAGCTTGTCGGGGTTAGCCGTCCATATCGGTTCATAAGCCATGGGTATAACGCCTCCTGCATCATGATTTGAGTGTTATGTCATGCTGTAAATTTATTAATTCCGATTTGAATAGTGTGATATTGAAGTTGATATTATCACACATCATCGTGTCCGTAAATGAAAAAATGGATTTCTTTATCAAATTTTCAAATGGATTGTTTTATGGAATATGGAGTCGGCAGGCAAGCGGAAGAGACAATCTGATGAGATGATTTTAGGTTAAGTTCTTTTAGTCAAGGAAGGAATTCATAAAAAGCGTTGCATTAATGATTAAATATGAGAAAAAGTTGTGACTTTTTTACTTTTTTTGAGAGGAAGGGCTTGCATAAGGACGTGGGCGCGGATAACATAGAAGAAGATATGTAAAATGCGTGAGAAACCACGAGGAGGTTCGTTCTATGTTCCTTGCAGCAGCTGCGGAAACCGGTTCCAATTTTAAAACATTTGATATTTTCATGATTTTGTTTACGATCTTGATCTTGATCGGTGTAGTCCGCTTGTTAACTGCCCGTCAGAAGAATAAATTCGCAATCGCTTTCGGTGTTGTCAGTCTGCTCGTTTTTCTCTACTCGGACTATGCGATGATCATGAATTGGTTCAGCTCCAGTCAGTGAATGAACAAGATACATAAGAGGACGTCCCGCTGTTTCACAGTGAGGGCGTCTTTTTTTCGTCTATGTGTGTCTATTAGGATAGGATTTTGCACAATTGAAGGAAAAAATTAGGTGGAAATTAGGTCTTACAGCAATTGTACAGGCCATGCCCCTGTGATACATTGAGGAGTACACGTAGCCATGCAGGCTAACATGTGGAGAGGAACGGGTGAAGAGATGAAGATTTCTGGGAGTAAAAAGGTCGTAGGCACGCTATTGAGTATAACACTGTTGCTCAGCGTGGGGATGTCACCCTTTTCCGTGACAACGGCAGAGGCATTGTCCGTTAGCGAAAATACAAGCAGTACCAACTATACATACGAACAGGATCCGGTCCCGAAGGTGATAAAAAAAATGTCGCCCTCTGTTGTCGGAATCATCGGTAAAACACCCGGAGGAAACACTCAAAGTGGAGAAGACCGCTATAATCTTACTCATGGTACAGGGGTTATCTTCAAATCGGATGGTTGGATTATTACGAACGCGCATGTTGTCGATGGGTATACGGGTATTACGGTCGTTACGGCTGACAATAAAACATACAAAGCAAAAAAAGTATTTAGCGATACGATTAGTGATATAGCGTTGGTCAAAATCAACGCTAAATCGCTAACACCTGCCAAGTTTGCTAAGAGCAGCCGTTCGGCTCAGGTAGGTGAGAAGGTTATCGCCATTGGTACGCCGGTCTATTTCACGCTCCGCAATTCCGCGACGGTAGGTGTGGTCAGTGGCCTCGACCGGAGTGTGGACAGTTCATACCGGCTAATTCAGACGGATACGGCGATTAACCCCGGGAATAGCGGCGGACCGCTCGTTAACCTGAAGGGTGAGGTCATCGGCATTAATAGTATGAAGTTTTCTGGCTTAGAGGTCGAGAATATGGGTTTCTCCATTCCGACGGAAACTGTCCAATATGTGACCAGTCATCTGCTGAAGTACGGTGAAGTGAAACGGGCAGGATTGGGACTCGCACTGGAGGAAAGTTGGTCTGCGATCGTGGGCCTTCCGAGTGATGATCCGCTGACTGTCACAAAGGTGCTGTCGGCTCAAGCCAAGAAAGCTGGAATTAAGGAAGATGATGTGCTCTACTCAATCAATGGTAAACGGGTGTATTCGGTAGTGGACATCAATGAAATGCTGAAGGATTTTATGCCTGAGGCAAAGGTAAACGTGTTAATGCAAAGCGATGGGGATATCGTAAACCGCACGCTCACACTCAGTAGTGAAAATAAAACAGACGCTATTGCGGCTATAGCGGCAACAGGGGAGGAGCAGTAATGATGAAAGCAGAGAACACGGTTGTTCACAACAAAGTATGGCGTACATCCGCCGCACTACTGGCTGCCTTCGTACTCAGCGCCTCCTTATCGCTGCCGGTGTGGGGAGACTCGATAGAGAAACGGGTGCTCACCCTGCAGAAGGGAAGCAGTGCCGCTGTCGTTAACGGCGAGTCTTATACGATTGCCAAACCGTATATTAAGCAAGGCACGGTTATGGTTCCTGTCGGTGTGTTCAAAAAAGCATTCGGTAGCAAAATTAAGTTGGAAAGCAGCAGCCGCGTTCGGGTTCTCCAGGGACCACATGCTGTAGTGATGTCCATTGGCAGCACTACAGCATGGGTGGATGGGAAGAAGATCAAGCTAACGGTGGAACCTCAGATGGTGTCAGGTACACTGATGGTCCCTCTTCGTCCGGTAGCAGAAGGTATCGGAGCCAAGGTATATGCTGACAAAAACGGCAAGCTGAGCATCAGCTTGGACGTGACGGATAAAGATGAGTCAACACAGAACAATACGGGCATCGACGCTACGGCTGGCAAGACACGGATTGGCAACAGCTATTACGAATGGAGCATGAATTACCCTTCCGGCATGGTTATCGGAAGTGGCGCGGATAATGAGAGCGTTGCGGTGTTCTCCGATGCGACCGGACGTTATTATCTGGAGGTTCATGCCACGCCGCAGCAGGTGAAGCTGGATACCGAGGATCTTTTGCAGAGGCTGGTGAAGGACGCCCGCAGTTCAGGCGATATTGTTCTGGACCGGGAGATCGTGACGCGGGCAGTAGTGCCTTATGCACGCATTATTTCACGTGATTCGGAAGGCGTATTGTGGGAAGGCCGGGGATATTACGCGAATAACAAGGTGTACGGAATCTATTTCGCCGATGGGGATGCTTCACACTATAAGGATTTGGATAAATACGCCGGACTGCTTAATTCCTTCAAGCCATCCTTTAATGCAGGGGATAAGAGTCTAAAGGATCTTTCTTCGATTGAAAATGGACTCCGCAGTGTCGTGAATCCGGACTACGGTATTGTGGCGGGTGTTCCGGCAAGCTGGGCGGTCAACAATCAGGAGATGTTTTATGGAGATGAGGAGAAGGGCTATCTGTCCATAAGGGTGTCTACTGCACCTAAGGGAACGGAGGGTACGCTTAACGGCTGGGTTGATCAGATGAAGAGCTGGCTTTCGGAAGCGTTTGTCCCGAAGTCATACGAAGTGGTTGGATTAACCCCAGTGAATATTAACGATGTAAAAGGTCAGATTCAGGAGGTCCGCTACAATTTTGGCGACGGATGGACGACGGAGTACGAGGTCATGCTGCAAGAGAATGGCTACCGCTATTATTTAGAATATACCGTACCTGAGGGACAAGAAGAGACCGCCAAAGCATGGAAAGATGTGCTGAATTCGATATATATTGATTATGATGTTGTTCCAGCCGACTTTGGCCGGATCGATGATGAAGACTTTTTGATGGATAAATCTAAAGTGACAGTCAAGAGCTCGAACACTTATCGTTACAACGTGGCTATTCCGCGCTATTGGACAGCGATCAGTGACCGCTTTGATACATCAAAGGTAGAATACGGGTTCGTCGGAGGCAGCTTCGAGATAACGGCTGATAAAGAGACAGAGGCGGAATACGTAATCAGCGGGCTGAAGCAGTATTACAAGGAAGCAACTTCAGGCAGCAATAGTGAAGTTAAACTTCTCGGAACAGACAACATTACGTTTGCCGGAGTTCCGGCCGTATCGTTCAAGGCGCATCAGGTGAGGGATGAAATTGCGTATACGTCCAATCAGATCGTTTTTGAAAGCGGCGGTATAACGTACACCATATCGACGGTGCTCAATGATGCGAATGCTACGGAAGCCCAGAAACAAGCCATCGAGAAGGCACTGGCTTCGTTTGAATTGGTGAAGTAAGGGGTAGGCTATAATTAAGATGATAAATTATTAAGAGAATGAGTTTTCTTGGATAGTACCATTGATAAAGAGCCAAACAGTTCACCACTGCTTGGCTCTTCTTATCGTTAATTCTAGTGTGTATTGGGATATACTATTTTTCAGAGGAAGAGGGGACGAGATGAGAGAGTCTTTGAAAGATTTGTTTTCAACGTCTTTTGTGGAGTCGTTTGCTATTAAGGTAAAGAAGAAATATCCGGCTTTTAATACGGAGCAATTCAAGTCGCTAATTCACGATGAGGCTTGGGAGGCTGAGGAGTTCAAGCAGCGCATAAGGCATATTACACATGCTCTAACGGGGACGCTTCCGCTTTCTTATGTCGAAGCTTTAGAGGTTCTTTATGAGGTAGCTCCAGAATGCAGAGGAATTGAGCATTTGTTTATCCCTGATTTTGTCGAAGTGAATGGTATGGAAGATTTTGAACGATCTATGCAGGCGCTTCAGTTCTTTACTCAGTTCTCTACCTCGGAGTTTGCCGTTCGGCCGTTCATTATTCGGGAACAGGATAAGATGATTGCTCAGATGACAGAGTGGGCGCAGAGCGATAATGAGCATGTTCGCAGGCTTGCCAGTGAAGGATGCAGACCGCGTCTTCCTTGGGGGCAGCAGTTGCCTGAGCTAATCCGTGATCCGGGCCCTGTTTTGCCGATTCTGACACTGCTGAAGGAAGATAAGTCGCTGTATGTCCGGAAAAGTGTGGCTAACCATCTGAATGACATTTCGAAGGATCATCCGGAGTTGGTGTTAGACCTGGCAGGAAAATGGTACGGAGGTCATCCGCTAACGGATTGGATTGTAAGACATGCTTTGCGCACGCTGCTGAGACGGGGTGATGTGCGGGCCTTGGCGATTTTTGGATATGAAGAGCTTGAGGAGACCATGGAGGTTGCATCCCTGCAGGTGAAGCGTCCGGTCATTGCCGTGGGTGAGGATTTGGAGTTTTCTTTTATGTTAATCAACGGGAGTGATCAGGTGAGCTCGCTTCGAATTGACTATGAGATCGGGTACATGAAGGCGAATGGGAAGCAGGCGCCAAAGCGCTATAAATGCTCGGATAAGATGTACGCTCCAGGCGGCCATAAGGTAACGAAAAAGCAATCCTTTAAAGTAATCTCAACTCGGCGCTTCTATCCGGGAGAGCACAGTCTGGATATTTTGGTGAACGGAAAGAGGATGGCATCCGTTTCGTTTGTGCTGGAGGAGTAGCTGGTTGGGACGCTGACCTGGTGCAGCGTATGCTTTCGAAGTAAGCTTTTCTATGAAAGTACAGGGCTAAATTTCTCGTCCCTGCCATTTCATAGAAAAGCTTTTAGTATCCCCCCACATTTGGTACACTAGACAAGTTAAAGAACCATAGGTCTCTAGGGCGGTATGATTCGCGAAAGAGAGCTACTGTTGACGTTGGATATGTAATTTTTCTGAAAGTAATGAAGTATTTACAGTAACCGGCAGGACTTGCTGGTTTGGGAGGATATAGATGGATACAAAAGGTTTGCGAAGAGAAGACGTGGAGCTGCTGGCACCCGCAGGAGATTGGGACTGCATGCGCGCTGCCGTGGCAAACGGTGCGGACGCGATCTTTTTCGGTGTAGAGAAGTTTAACGCGCGGGCACGTGCCAACAACTTCCGGATGGATGAGCTGCCGGAGATTATGGGATTTTTGCACAGTTATGGTGTGAAGGGATTTTTGACGTTTAACATTTTGGTGTTCGAGAATGAGATGGAGGATGCCAAGGAACTGATTGACGCTTGTGTTGATGCAGGTGTGGACGCGGTGATTGTACAGGATATTGGTTTGGTGAAGATGATCCGCGAGATTTCTCCGGATTTTCCGATCCACGGCTCGACGCAGATGACGATTACATCCCCGGAAGCGGTGGAGTTTACGAAGCCTTTTGATATGGAGCGGGTCGTACTGGGCCGCGAGAATAATCTGAAGCAGATTCAAAAAATCGGTGAGCAGGCAAAGCTACCGATGGAAGTGTTCGTGCACGGGGCGTTATGTGTATCCTATTCTGGTCAGTGCTTGACCTCCGAGATGTGGGGTGGCCGTTCGGCGAACCGCGGAGAATGCGCGCAAGCATGCCGTTTGCCGTATGATCTCATGGTGGATGGCGTACAAAAGCCAATGGGCGATGTGGCATACTTGCTGTCTCCAAAAGATTTGGCGGCTATCGATCTTATGCCAGAGCTGATTGAAGCGGGCGTCATGTCCTTTAAAATCGAAGGACGTCTGAAAACTCCAGAATACGTAGCGAACGTGGTTAGCAAATATCGGAAGGTCATCGATCAGTATTTTGACGGAGATAATTCGAAGCCAAGCAAGGAAGACGTACGGGAGCTGCAGCAGAGCTTTTCGCGTGGCTTTACACACGGCTTCCTGGACGGAACGAATAATAAAAAGCTGGTGGACGGCACGTTCCCGAAAAGCCGGGGTGTATATCTGGGCCGGATAGAGCAGATTCTTCGCGACGGTGTGGTATGTAAGCTGGAAGCACCGCTGAAGCGCGGCGACGGTATTGTGTTTGACGCTGGTGATCCGACGAAGAAGGAAGAAGGCGGACGTGTATACGATGTCCGTCGTAAAGGCGTAAAGCTTGAGAACGAAGCCCAGGAAGACTGGATCGTTGACATCGTGCCGGGCCGCAGTGATGTGGATCTGCGCAAGCTGCATGTCGGCGACCGGATTTGGAAGACCAACGATCCGGCGCTCGACAAGCGTCTGCGCCAGACGTTTGAGACAGACAAGCCGTACCGGGTGTTCCCGGTACATGTGCGTGTCAGCGGCCGTCCTGGACAGCCGCTGTCGACCTGGTGGACCGATGTGCAGAAAGGCGCGACGGTCCAGGTGGATTCGGAGCTGGAACTGGAGATCGCCCAGAAGCGGCCGATGAACCGTGAGCTCCTTGAGGAGCAGTTCGGCCGCCTGGGCGGAACAGTGTTCCAGCTGGAGCAGCTTGACGTCGAGTTGTATGGAGACGTCATTGTCCCTATGCGCGAGCTGAACAACATCCGCCGCCGTGCGGTGGAGCAGCTTGCAGGCGAGCGTCCGAAGCCGCCCGTGTATGTGAAACGGGCGGTGTCGGTTTATGGCGATGCGGCGAAGCCAGCAGCGCCAGTAATGCGCGGTGAAGCGCAGCTTACCGCGCTGTGCCGCAGCCTACCGCAGGTTGAGGCTGCAATCGAAGCCGGCGTGGAGATGATATACGCCGATTTCGAGTTTATCAAGCAGTTCCCGGCAGCAGTAGAAGCTGTACATGCCGCTGGCAAACAGATTGCACTGGCTACGCCTCGTATTCATATGCCGGGAGAGAACGGCTACCACAACAATATATTGCGCCTGCAACCGGACGCCGTGTTGGTGCGCAACACCGGTGCGTTGTATTTCTACCTGCGCCACCGGATGGAGAATCCGGACAAGAAGCATCCGCGTCTCATCGGTGACTTCTCGCTGAACATCGCCAATCATAAAGCGGTCGATCTGTTCCTTGAAGCTGGTTGTGACGCTGTCACACCTTCGTATGACTTGAACATCCAGCAGATGGTTGATTTGCTCGGCAAGGCGGATACGTCCAATATAGAGATTGTTATCCATCAGCATTTGCCGATGTTCCATACGGAGCATTGCGTGTACTGCACGTTCCTAAGCGAAGGAACAGACTTTACGAACTGCGGCCGTCCTTGTGAGGAGCAGCGTGTATCACTTCAAGACCGGATCGGCATGTCTCACCCTGTACGGGTGGACGAAGGCTGCCGTAACACAGTATACAACGCTATCGAGCAGTCCGGTGCAGAATATCTGGCGAACTTCATGGAGCTCGGTGTATCAAGCTACCGTGTGGAATTCCTGGAGGAGACTCCAGAGCAGGTGCACGAAGTCATCGACCTCTACAACCGCGCTCTTCGCGGCGAGATCAGCGGCACACAGGTATGGAAGAAGCTGAAGGCGACCAACCAGCTCGGAGTAACGCGTGGGCAGTTGGTGAAGTAGGGTAGAAGCAGGCTAAACTCTACAAATATTTAAGAGCACGATTGAGGGATAAAGCCTCAATCGTGCTCTTATTATTATTTTACATATGAAATCATTATTGTTGCTTTTCCATGATCAACGCTGCTTCCGCTCGCTTATCTTGTTCCATAGCATAGGAAATACACCGCTCCACAAAATCCAGAACTTCCTCAGATACTGGGTACAGCCCGGACTTTTCTACAGGCTGTTTCCGTACCTCCCAGAACTTGTTCATCAGTTCCTCGTCACCTCCGAAGGTCTCGTTCGAAACCTCGATCAAACCTGAAGCGATTTGGTACCCTTCTTCTGACTCTGGCGCAATAGACTGCTCTACACACCATTTGATTCGCCGTAATAATGAAATGTATTGCTGGGTTGTCCGGTCGCTGTTACCGAGGTTGGGAAGAGCTTGTTTCAAAAACAGACGTTCATCATCTTCAAAGTAATCCATCCATTTTTTAGAGCTGGTTTTAGCGGTTCGTACGAGACTGGACACTCTCTCCCACGATATTGAACCTTCAAGATCCATCATATTGATTAAGGAAGTTGTGTTCGAAATACTGCTCTGAAGTAGGGTCAACTGTTCTTGGAGATGATTGTGATGTGCGATTAAAATATCCCGAAATGACAGCTTTTCCAGCACATTTTGGATTTCCTCGAGTGGCAGTGAGAGCGATTTGAGCAGTGTGATTTTTTCAAGGGTAAAAAGGTCTTGTTCAGAGTAGTGACGCCGGCCGTTATCGTCTTTAAAGCTGGGGGTGAGAAGACCGATCTGATCATAATAACGTAGTGTGCGGACAGAAACATTACTCTGCTTCGATACTTGCCCGGTGGTCCATCGATTCATGCTGTACCTCCTAATAAAAAGCTTGCAGGTGACGTTGCGTCACCTTATATAGTGAAATTATATCACAGGAGATAAAGGGGTATGAGCAATGAATAGCAGCGTGACGAGATGGAAGGAACAAGACAACTGGACATGGAAAGAGTTTGTAGCTTTGCTACTGCTCGAGTTTGTATTCGTAATCGGATTTATCAAATTTGTAGTAAAGCCTGCTTATACACAGTGGCTTGGAAACGAGCTATATTCGGGAACGTTGACGGGACTTACGATAGCAGTTGTTTTGATATCAGGTGTGTATTTTGTTGCACTTCGTCCCAAACGGTTGTCATGGAGTGAAGTGGGCATAAGATCATTTCCGGCGAAGGATTGGGGGCATATTCTCTTATGGACGCTTCTATTAATCGTTGGTAGTGTACTGGTCATGGTGCTTACTAGTTTTATCGGGAACACATATGAGAACAGTAAAACAGAGGCTATGCAGCAAAACGTAACCATATTCACTGTGTTTATCGCTTTTGTATCAGCAGCAATTATTTCACCGATTTATGAGGAAATATTTTATCGCGGCTTTTTATACCGCTGGCTGCGTACTCGCTTAGGAATGCGCTGGGCGATTCTGCTGAGCTCGCTGATCTTTACGGTTGTCCACATTCCAACATATAATGCGATGCCGGCAAACTTTTTGGGTGGTGTTGTCTTTGCATGGGCGTATGAGCGGAGTAATTCGATATGGCCGGCGGTTATCATTCATGGGTTGGTGAATGGGATTGCTGTGGTATTGACGGTACTTGGGTAGGTATATCTATGTAAAAGGTTCAGATGACTGATATAATAGTCTGAAAGACAGATGTTAGACAGATTATTCCATCCTATTCTGAAAGGAGCCCAGACATGAAAATACGTAAAGCCATTATCCCGGCGGCGGGGCTCGGCACACGGTTTCTTCCCGCAACTAAAGCCATGCCTAAAGAGATGCTTCCGATTGTGGATAAACCGACGATCCAATATATCATTGAAGAAGCAGTAGCATCTGGAATTGAAGATATTATTATTGTTACAGGCAAGGGTAAAAGAGCAATTGAAGATCATTTTGACTCTTCATTTGAACTGGAGCATAATCTGGCGGGAAAAGGGAAGTGGGGTTTGCTTGAGGAAGTGCGTCGTCCTTCTGAATTGGCAGATATCCATTACATCCGGCAAAAGGAACCGAAGGGTCTCGGTCATGCGATCTGGTGCGCCCGTAAGTTCATTGGAGACGAGCCTTTTGCGGTTTTGCTCGGAGATGATATTGTAGAGGCCAACGTACCGTGTCTAAAGCAGATGATAAACGTCTATGATACCTATCATTCTGCTGTGGTAGGTGTACAGCCGGTATCTTGGGATGAAGTGGATCGCTATGGAATTGTGGATGGGCGCGAAAAAGCTGACAGAATTTATGAGACATCCAGACTGGTAGAGAAACCTAGCAGAGACGAAGCGCCTTCTAATCTGGCTATCATGGGACGTTATATTTTACCGCCTGATATATTTGCTTTATTAGAAGGACAAAAGGCTGGGAAGAACGGAGAAATACAGCTTACGGATGCGCTCTCTACATTAGCTCAGTTAGAACCAATTCTAGCTTATCAATTCGAAGGAATTCGACACGATGTTGGTGAAAAGATAGGGTTTATAAAAACTAGTTTGCATTATGCGTTGCAGAAGGAAGAGTTACGTGAAGAACTTTTGGAATATATGGAAAAGGTGATGAATAAGGAGAACATACAAAGTTGTAGCTTGTAAATATAATAAAACAGCGGGGTAGCTCTTGGTAGGATGATTTCTACCAGAACTGCCCCGCTGTTTTTCTAAATTTGTAGCTCAGCTAACTGCTGAATTTGTTGTTTGGAATTCGGATTGACCTTCATCAGGTTGTCCATTAAAGCTTCATCGCTCTGTCCCTGCTTTTGAAGGGACGCAAGGTACCACTGAGCAATATCCTGATTGGCCGTCTGAGACAGATCTTCTTGAAGGCCGATCTTCAGGGTAGCTGCTGCCTTATCAGGCTGGTTGGTCATAAAGTACATTTTGCCTGAATTCAAGATCATTTCAGGAGTGTTTTCAAACGCACGGCCTTGGAGTTGTCCTTCCGGCAGTGTAGTGAGATGTTGAATACCAACCTGCACTTTCTCGAAAGCTTCGGTTCCACTCTTGAAGTACTTATCTTTTGCAGCCGTATCACCTGTTCCTAGTGCCTGATAGCCCAGGTCAAGTGCTTGGTTAATAATCCGCTCATACCATTCAATATCCCATTTAAATTTGTAGGCGTTAGCCGTAAGCAGATCGAATGCTTTATCTTTCTCATTCTTCAGTTCATGGCCTTGGATGAGACGATTGATCATGAACTTGTTGTACGGCTCGTCCTTCAGAGCTTTGTTCAGAAGATCAACCGACAAATTGTAGAAGCCCTCATCTTGTGTTTGTTTATAAGCTGAGTGATACAGAGACGACAGAATAAGCACGGAGTCCGGATGGCTTGGGCGTATACTAAGATCCTTGTCGAGAGGTGCCTTAATCTCTTCAAAAGATTCGCTTGTCTGGGCTAATTTTCGTGCTTCCCATGCCGAGCTGCTGGCCTCAATATATCGAATAGACGTAATCAGGATCACGATTGCACCGATCCCTACGGCAGCACTGTATATTCCTCTGGCTGTCGTATCTTTCACCTTCCATTTTGTCAGCGGCTTGCTGTCCATTACGGCAGCCATACCACCGAGTCCAAGGAATACTAGAATCCCCATAAATACATAACTTAAGTTAAAGTCCAAAATACTGTGCATCAATATGGATAACACAATAATCACATACAAGAAGTGAGAATTACGGCCTTCTTCATCGGCTTTCATGTATCCACGAATATATTTATAGAAAATATATAAGATAAACGACATGAAAATAAGGAATCCGACAATCCCGACTTCAATCAAATACTGCAAGAAGAAGTTGTGAGCCTGACGGCTGGTGTACGGGTTATTTTGATACTGTTCATAAAGCGAGGCCCAAGCTCCTCCGCCTGCTCCGAATATCGGATAATCGGCAACAACCTTCATCGCATCTTTATAAAATGTAAAACGTTCCAGAACACTGTGCTGGTTAAAGTTGATGTTATCCAGGCGGATAGCGATGTTTTGCGGCAGGATATTTTTCACACTCGTGCCGATGAATAAGAAAATCAGCAGTCCGCCAATAACAACGGAACCTACCGGAATCCATAGACTGGAACCTTTTTTTGCAGACCGTTTGTCTAGCACCTTATCTAGCATTGGAGCAACAAACCTCTGAATGACCCATCCGAGCAATCCGACTACTACGGATACCCCGAGCAGGATCCCCCAACCTTTGAGGGCACCACTGCTGCTAAACTTTTCATTCAGCTGCAGTCCCAGTTCAGTAACTGGCTTAGAGATGAGAAGCGATGCCACACCTGCAATGGCACAGTATAAAATCCACAGGATTTGCTTCGCTGGTTTCAGGAACACGAGCAGCAAAACGAATACCACTGGAAGCATTACAAGTCCGCCCCGAGACAATGTCAGCAGCAAGGATACAATGATTGGTACCAACATGAAGCTGTGGAATGCCTGGCTGTACCACTTACGTGAAGTAGTAATGAAGAATATAGCTGCGAACAAAAATGCCATCAGAAATGCAGCATATGTATTGGCGTACTGAAAAACGGAAGTTAAACGCAGACCGTTGGAGTCAACCATCACGGCGTTTGTGTAGATACCGTTAAGAACCGTATTGGAGAACCATTTTGCAATTGCACCTGCGGTCTTTCCTTGTCCAAACCAATGCAGCAGCCCGAAACCTACGATAAGATAAGCTACCGTCATGATTGTGGTCTGGATCACCCGGTTGCCCATTTTATCCCGGAGTAGATATAACCCGATGACGAATATAATGGCATAAATGCACTGAATGATGACCATGTTCATTGCGAGATAGTGAGAAGCAGCGCTGATTAACGAAATAGCATAAGTTAAAGGAAGTAGAAGTACACCCACCATCAGCAAATCCCGCTGATCCTCTAAGCGAATACTTTTATAGTACTGGGCGATCCATAGAAATAGCAGAATACAAGCGGCAGCAGCAGCCCAGAAGATAGGCTTCTCAAACTCTAGCATCTGGCCATTAAACAACGCGGTTTGAAACGGTGTCCAGGCTAGAAAGGCTATCAGACCAATTAATAATGCCCAAATAAATCCTGACGATTTTTCGACGTCTCTCGACCTTTTGGCATGTTTACCGTATACTGGATTAGACAAAGTTTACAAGTCTCCTTATGCTAAGATATGACAATATTTTAGCATAAGCTGAGAGAAGGAACTATAGACAACATTCTGTAAAGCAATAATAAGGACTAACTATCGACATGAAATGCCACTGTTTTTCTTTGTTGCAGGTGCTAGTAATGGAATGAGTACGAAAAGGTGTCCTTGCTTTCTCTAATGCAGGGTCTAAAAGAAAACTCTTCCCTTACTGGGTGTATGCCTTCTTGTGGCAACCATTTCTCATTCAACAGTCACCTTCTTAGGGAAGAATGATGAAATAACTCAGGAGGCCTATTCTAATCTGCCTTTTTTAAGAATCACCTCTGGTTTCCATTGGTATATCTAACGATTTACATTTTTTTACTTATTAAAATCAAGTGAAGATGGATTGGCAAATCAGTTACTGGCCCCACAATTTGGTATTTAATAGTTTCTGGACCCTTTTAGGCTTGAACTATAAGCAATTAGTTGATAACCATTGATTTTTACTTATAGGATACTAATTACTCTAGGTGCATGAATAATCGTATACATACTTATTTATTTCAATGGATATATTTGTTCGGGCAACCATTTGTATATTTATATATTTCGTATTGGCAACCATTATTTATATACCATTAGGCAAATGCTTGGAAGCGATGCAGTGGACTTAAAAGAAATTGCTACCTTAGAAGGGTATCTTCGAAGATTCTTAGCGGAGGGTTCATTCATGAATAAGATTAACCAATTTTATAATTTTATAATAGATGTTTTTAAAATTCTTTTCAATGGAGACAAGAGAAAGGTGATCTTTCGGAAAGCATACGCGATATTCAAGGAATTCGGTTTGATAGGTTTTGTAAGAGCGATAAAAAATAAGGTAAATAAACGACAACTATTAGATGGTATTGTTATTAAAGAAGAGGGAGAGATGGAGGGACTGCCCTATAGTGGACCCGTGTTCATTGCGGGGGACAACACTGGCCGTAAGCTCTTCCGGCAGCAACAGGAGGAGTACTCAGAAGCGATCATTGGACAAATGACTGAGGAGTTGGAAAAGAAGGTTTGCTTCAGCATCGTACTTATTCTGGGACGTACAGAGATAAGCATGTTGAAGAGGACTTTAAAATCCATTCAATCGCAAATCTATGGTCAATGGGAACTCTGGACAGTTGATATGGGATCTAAGGATAGGCGGGGGGTGAACCTCTTAAGTGGAGAAGCAGAAAAAGACTCTCGAATCCATTTGCTGGAGCTTAATGGGCAGAAAATGGAGAAAGCGGAGGCTTACAACCTTGCACTGAGTAAAGCATCGGGTGCTTATGTGATTTTTATGCATCCGGGTGATCAATTAACACCCGACGCTCTTTTTTGGGCAGCAAAAAGTTTGGACGACGGAGAGGACGTCGACCTTCTCTTCTCGGATGAATGCCATGTCGATGAGAGGGGTAACTGTTTTAATTTCTTTTTTAAACCAACTTGGTCTCCACTGTTGATGGTTAGATCCCCATATCCTGGGAACCTTTCTGTGTTTAGGAAGGCAGCTTTGCAGGAATGCGGAGAATTTGACAAAGGATTTGATAGTTGCGCGCTTTATGAAATGATATTGCGGCTCTCTAATTGCGGAGGAGAAATTCGGCACATTGAGCGGATCTTATATTTAACATACGCAATGGAAAAGACAGAAATAGTGCGCCGACGGGAGAAATCTAGTCGGATAAAGGCATTATCCCAACACATGTGGCGTATGAATTACCCAGCTTCCGTCTATGAGCGAGACGGACATAATTTTATATCCAAACGGCGGAGTGAAACTCCTCTTGTCAGTGTGATTATTGCTACAGACCATGCGATTGACATAATGAGTAGTCTGCCACAGTTGTTGCGGGATACTGCGTATCCCAATTATGAAATTGTTATTGTAGCAAATTCTGAATTATCAGAAGAAATCGGAGAGGCAATGCCAGGCTTAGGAGAACGGCTGATTCTTTTACCGTATGATGGACCTCTTAATAATTCGAAAAAATACAATCTTGGTGCAGCAACTGCCAAGGGAGAGTATCTTGTTTTTCTAAGTGACAATATGTATATAGCGCAGCGAGATTGGTTGAATCACCTTTTGGATATTTTGGATTTTCCAGGGGTTGGAGCAGTATCCCCTGCTGTGATTGACTCGGAAGGTAGAGCGGTTTATATGGGGGGGCGGATTGGTCAGCATGGCGGTAAGTTGTATGAAAGTACATTTCTGGGCCAATCATTTTACAGTAATGACGACCGAGCGCTGACTCTTCATATAAGCAGAGAAGCTAGCGTGTTAAGCAAATATTGTTTTTCGGTGCGAAAAGAAGTCTTTTTTCAGGTTGGCGGTTTAAATGATAAAGATACTTGGAACCGATACTTCGAGCTGGATTTTAGTTTCCGAATCCAAGATGAAAATCTCCGTTGCGCTTTTGTTTCGACAAGTGTTCTTTATCATAATGTAAGACCTGACGTGGAAAATAATAGTCCGCGAGATAGAGCATATTTGTATATCATAAAGCAGTGGCATGCTTATCTGGAAAGGGACATTTTGTTTACAGATAGCATGTTACAGTATAGTACAGACTGTGATAACCTGCCTAACCGTCTCCTCCTTCCCAAAAGCCTGCTTAAGGGTGAAAAGGGGAACATTCTGCTTATAAGCCATGAGTTGTCCCGGACTGGCTCACCGCAGGTTGTATTTGAGGCGGCTAAAGTATTGAAGGATCAGGGGTATTTTCCAGTTGTAGCATCTCCGGAAGATGGCCCCCTGTCGAGAGACATTTTGGCGGAGAAGATTCCGGTTATTATTGATCAGGATCTGTCGAAATACAGGGCTTATCGCCCGAATGAGGTGCCCAAGTCCATATCACTGGGTATTGATGACTTGTTGAGAAACTTTGATCTTGTGATTGTGGCCTCCATTGTTAGTCATAATTTTATCAACTGCTATAATGGATCGGATATTCCTTTTCTATGGTGGATCCATGATGGTGGGACGGGATATAGCTTTCTCGAAAACTATCTACCTAAGCATTTGAAGAGCAATGTTTCCGTCTATTGTGGTGGTAGATATGCACAGGAAATGTTGGAGAAAAGTCGGCCGAAATATTATTCAGAAGTACTTTTATATGGAGTTAAGGACTGGGCTGACATGAAAAAAATAATCGTCCAGCGGGAAAAAATACGGTTTCTATTTCCTGCAACTTTTGAGATAAGAAAAAATCAGTTGTTATTATTGGAAGCAATAGGCATGTTGCCGGAGGCTATTACGGAAAAGGCGGATTTCTTGCTGATAGGCAAAGTTGGTGATGAACTCTACTATCGAAGTGTAGAAAATAAGGCCAATGAACTTGCCAATGTCAGGTTATCCGGGCCAGTTCCATATGACAAGTTGATGGATATTTACTGTGAGACTGCCTGTGTGGTTGTTCCATCTATTGACGATCCCATGCCAGTTGTCCTGGCGGAGGCAATGATGATGTCCAAGATTGTGTTGTGCTCTGACATGACGGGAACGGCACGTTACATTGAGGATGGTGTAAACGGATTTTTATTTAGTAGTAAGAATGCTTCTGAGCTGAAAGAAAAGCTGGAGTACGTTATTGGTAACTTTGATACGATGAATGATGTACGCAAGGCAGGTAGGAAGACATACGAACAGTATTTCTCTCAAGAAATATTCACCGAAAATTTGGTTAGCGTAGTGGAGAAGAATATAATTCGCTTTACGGAGGATAATAAATGAAAAAGTATGTAGTCTTGGGTGGTAGTGGTTTTATTGGGAGGAATTTGGTCAGTAAGCTAAGCAAGGATAATCATGTGCTGGTAGCTGATAGATTTTGCAGACCGGAATTTGAGACAATGAAGAATATTTCATATATGAAATTTAACTTTACAGAAGAAGAGAGCTTTGCCCCGCTTTTAGATGATGCCGATACAATTATTCACTTAGTCAGCACACTGTTTGCCAAGGACGGTACGGAAAACCTAGGAGCTGAGGTATCGGCTAATGTTCTCTCTACGATTCGTCTTCTAGAAGACATGGTCGGTAGGAATGCAAGTCTTCTTTTCGTATCTTCGGGGGGGACGGTGTATGGGGAGGGGGGAGAATCACCAGCTTTGGAGGATGATGCAAAACACGCTTTCTGCGGATATGCTCTCACCAAAACCATGATCGAAAACACCTTGGAGTTATACAAAAATCAGCATGGACTCCGCTATCAGACCGTGCGTTTGAGTAATCCTTATGGCTTTATGAGCACTAGTGGCCGTATGCAGGGACTGATTCCAATCATGGTGAATCGAATTTTGCATGAAGAGCCGATTACCATATGGGGAGACGGAGAAAACATTCGGGATTATATCTTCATTGATGATGTTGTTGACGCAATTACGGCAGTCCTGAATTATGAAGGTCAGGAAAATATATTCAATGTGGGTACGGGGGTTGGTTACTCCAATAATGAGATTCTAAACTTGGTGATCGAAAAGCTAAGTCTGGAAAAGCCCCCATTTGTTCAATATTCTACAAGTCGTAAGTGTGATGTTAGAAAAAATGTTCTCAATATTGAAAAAATCACGAAATGTACGGGGTGGAAACCGAAAACTGGGATTGAGGAAGGGATTGAGTTGGTGATACGTGAGTATAAAACTAAAATTCAGTCCTCAATCCCAGTTGTAGAATAGGTGTACTATATGGAACATAATCTACAGTTTTTGAACTATGAAACAGCAAACCAATATCAGGAAATGATGGATCATAACTTTTTATGGCCGGATTGGGAACCCACTGCAGAATTCATTGAAGACGGGATAATTGTTCCAGTAGAAGCCTTTTATGATGAAGATGGTCTATATAGATATCGTGGTGGCGTGTTGGACACTGAGGGGGATTTCGTGAAATCTTCTGGTTTATATAAAGGTTTGGATGGCAAAAATAAATTCCTATCCATGGTGGAATGCCCTAATGTAGATTTGGATGATTGCGTGTATATAGACGAAGAGGTAGTTTATTATGGATACTTCATCTACCATTGGGGTCACTTTTTATTTGAGTCGACCAATAGGTTATGGTATTACTTGCAAGAAAATTGCAAAGCTAGGGGAATTCGACTTGCTGGCGTCTATAATGGTAAAAAGCCGGATGGCAATTTTGAACTTTTTCATAATTTGCTCGGAATAGAACAAAATGATTTGATCTTGCTGGATCGTCCAACTAGATTTAAACGTGTAATTGTACCTAAAGCTTCCTGTGTATTAGGTGGAACGCCAAACTTTTATTACTCTGAAGAATTTCTTGCGCCATTTAATAAAATAATGGACTCGGTTCCTGCGAGACCGGGCAGAAAAGTTTATTTGACTCGTACTAATCTGCAGGAAGGTAATACCATTGGCGAGGAAGAAATTGAGAATAATTTTCGTAGAAATGGATTTGACATTATTGCTCCAGAAAATGAATCTCTAACAACGATGGTTTCTATACTAAAGGAAGCTGAAGTTGTTGCTGGATTGAGTGGATCTAATACTCATAACTTACTTTTTTCTAGATCTAAATCTAAGACAATTATTCTTAACCGAATGCAGCATACAAACTATACACAAGAAATGGTGCATCAAGCTAGAAATATTCAGGCAGTATATATTGATGTTTATTCTACTTTTTTGCCGGTTACTCATGGTAATGGGCCATTCTTAGTATCTGTTAATGATCACTTATTTAACTTCCAAGTTAGTGTAGGGATGGTTCCCTACCATTATTCAGCGTATCTTTCAAATGATAGTATCACTAGGTTTCTGCAGAAATGGAGTACGGTGTACCATAACGAACCATCCGCGAATTTGTATTTCAATAATATACAAGAAGAATTTATTAATAAAACCTACTCATTTTTTGTGAAGAATGAGCGGGGGTTAAAACAAAAAGAAATAAGCAAAAAAATCAGTCTATTTCTATGGATTCATAAACTTGGACTGAAAAAAATATATGAAATTATTAACACTGATAAAAACAGTCTCTCTGATCTTAATGTTATTAGATATTCTTATTTTTTCGATGAGCAATGGTACCGAAAAAAATATATGGCAAGTACAAAAGATATCGAACCTGCTGCTCACTATCTCTATCATGGCTATAAAGATGGTAATGATCCATCTCCAAGGTTCTCCACAGAAGGTTATTTTCGTTTATATATTGATATTCTAGAAGGAGGGATTAACCCTCTGTGGCATTACGAAAAACATGGAAAATTTGAAGGTCGTCAGATTGTTCAATGTTCAAAAAGAAACTTGAAAAAGGATGGATAAAGTGGCAACGTTGAATTTAGATTATTCAACTGGTATAGACCAGTATGTAGATGATGAGGAAGATTTACTGTTAGCTCATTACCGAGGGGAGGCGCTAATTGAACAACCACGGAATAGTCTGTTTTATTTGACGACGAAAGAACGAGAAAACATATTAGGTTGGTATTCATTTCAGGACAAAGAAGTACTTGAAATTGGCTCTGGCTGTGGTTGCATAACAGGTACGCTTTGTGATTCTAGTAAAAGAGTCGTTTCGGTTGAGCAGTCACAAAAGCGCGCCCGAATTACTTTTGAAAGGCACAAAGAAAGAGAGAACTTGGAGGTATACGCTGGTAACATCACGGACATCCCTTTTGAGCAAAAATTTGATTATGTTGTCTTAATCGGTGTATTAGAATACGCACAGCGTTTTTTTTTAGAATACCCTGCGGACTCCTTTTTCTTGAAAAAGATTCGAAGTTTGTTAAAACCCGATGGCATTTTGCTTGTTGCAATTGAGAACCGTTACGGAATAAAGTACTTTGCAGGAGCAAATGAAGATCATCTGGGGGAACCATATGTATCTTTAGGCGGATATTCAAATAGAGATGTTAAAACATATGGTAAGAAGGAACTGGAAGAGTTGCTTGGAAATTGCGGATTTCCCGCTACGAAGTTTTACTACCCTTTTCCAGACTATAAATTACCATCTGTAATTTATTCGGACGAACAGCTACCTTCTTACACTGAAGCTGCGATGCTACCTATTTATACTTATGGGAATGCTGTTAATTTTTCAATTCAGGAAACAATGGCTGGAATTGTGAAAAACGGCCAATTTGATTTCTTTTCGAACAGTTTTTTAGTAGAAGCCGGAACGAATTTAAGTCAGTTTTCAGATATTACATTTGCTAAATTCCAACCGAAGAGGACAGAAGATTATCAGATTCTATCGGTTAAAAAGAATACAAATGATTTTGTTAAGAGCCCGATGGGCTCAAGAGCGAAAGAGCATTTAGAAAATTATCAGAAAATTCATGAAAAATTAGGAAAATCCGGCATTAAAGTGTGCAAGGTTCAAAAGTCTTCATCAGAAAAAGAGTGGCAAGCTGAATATATTGAGGGAAAGTCAATCTCCGAATTAGTCGACCTTGCGGGAGAGAAAAGTGGGGAAAAAGGTATCAAACTGGAAATTCAGAATCTTGTGGATTTCTTTTACAGCATCAGTGATTATGTGGTTTTGGATAATCCGGTTCTTGATGAATTAAAAGAGCTGTATGTAGAACCCACCTATGTTTTAAAGTACGGCTTAATGGATCTAAATGCAAGTAATATTCTTTATCAAAGTAATATTGGATATGTACTAATTGATCAAGAATGGGAAGAATCCAGACAAATCCCCACAGAGTATGCAATTTTAAACTCTTTAGGGTACTTATACTCAACCTGTCCTACTTTGAAAAGCTTTTACTCCTTAACAAGTCTTTTTGAAGAATTCGGTTTATCGCGTGAAAAGGTGTCTGTTTTGGAGAAAATCTCAGATTACTATTTTATAAAATCAAATCCGGTATTGGATGAGGAGAAATGTGAGATATTTGAACAACTCAGCCAATATGAGATTATTCAAGACTCTGGGGCTAGTTGGGCAGAAAAATACGCTTCGCTCTCTTCACATACCAAACTTATAGAGGATGAATTACATCATCAAAACGAACAGGTTGGATTTTTAAGTGAGCATTATAATCGCGTTGTGGAGCATATCAGGCAAATGGATGATCAACTTCAGGGGAGGAATGAAGAGGTCACCAATTTGAGTATTCACTACAATCGAGTAGTAGATCGTATTAGGGAACTGGAGAAGCAGCTTGATGAACGAAATCAACAATTGACAGATTTAAGTACAAATTACAACAGGGTCGTTAAGTTGCTAAACGACTCAGAAAAAAACGGGGATTAAGAGCGTTGCTTTAATTTAATGGAGGAATTTTATGTTTAAAAGATTGAAGGAAATTATTCAATATAGGGGGACCATTAATGGCCTTATCAAAAGAGATTTGAGAGGGCGATATAAAGGATCTGTCTTAGGTTTTCTTTGGAATTTGGTTGTTCCGTTGTGTCAGATATTGGTTTACATTTTGGTGTTCTCCCAAGTAATTCGGTATGATGTTCCAAACTACTATCTATTCTTGGTTGTGGCGATGATGCCGTGGGTGACTTTCACAGAATGTATGCAACAGGGGACAAGCAGTATTGTTAGTCAATCGAGCCTAGTTAGTAAAATCTATTTTCCCAATGAGATTCTTCCAATTTCAACAGTTATAGCAAGGTTTATTAATCTATTGTTAACATTTATTATTATTTTTGCATTATTATTTATTGGTGGATTAGGAGTCAATCCGGAGGCATTACTATATCTCCCCTTTGTTATTCTAATCGAATTTATTATGGCATTGGGAATAACGATTATTTTGTCGGCGATTACAGTATATTTTCGTGATGTGCAGTTTATTATTCAGATGTTACTAATGGCTGGGGTATGGGTAACGCCGGTATTGTTTGAACCGGATATGGTAAAAGGTTTCTTGGCCTCTATTATGGAAATAAACCCCCTCTCCCCTGTTATTACGGCGTTCCGTGATATTCTCTACTACAAAGAGGTCCCAGATATGCCAAGTTTGTGGATGACGGCTGGCTTTGCTGTAGTCCAATTGATTATAGCTATGTTTGTTTTCTGGAAGCTTGAATCTGGTTTTGCAGAAGAGATATGATTTAGGAGGCTAACAATGTCTGAAAATGTTGTAATTGAGGTTAAAAACGTAAAAAAGACTTTTAAGATATTTGCTGATAAGAGCCAAACGTTAAAAGGGCTCCTTTCCAATATTAAGCGGGCTAAGTTTGAGAGAAGAGAGGTTATTAAAGGTATTAGCTTTAAAGTAAGGAAAGGTGAAATTATCGGGCTTATCGGAAAGAATGGTTGTGGTAAAAGCACGACATTGAAAATGCTCTCCAAGCTCCTGAAGCCTAGTGAAGGGGAAATAACGATAAACGGGAGAGTTTCTAGTCTAATCGAGTTAGGTGCAGGTTTTCACCCGGATATGACTGGTCGTGAAAATATATATATTAATGCTTCTATTTTCGGCTTTTCAAAAAAAGAAATTGACGCCAAAGTAGATGAAATAATAATGTTTTCCGAGTTAGAGGAATATATCGATGCCCCTGTAAGAACGTACTCATCAGGTATGTATATGCGTCTTGCTTTTTCCGTTGCTACAAATATTGATCCAGAAATTCTCCTAATAGACGAAATTTTAGGCGTGGGTGACGCTTCGTTTCAAACTAAGTGTTTTAACCGGATTAAGGCCATGAAGGAAGCTGGGGTTACGATTGTGATTGTGTCTCATACCACTAACCAAATAGAAAATCTGTGCAATCGGGCTATCTGGATTGATAATGGACTTATCAGGGAAGATGGTCCGCCGCGCATTGTTTGCCCTCACTATTTGGAGGATATGGAGAATGCAAGGATGTTACGAGCTGAAATGGAATATAGAATGCTTATCGAAAATTGCCCCGATATTGAACAAATGAAGAAAGAAAATCGAAATCTAACGTGTCGTGATATTGCCATACAGTACGATCCTGATGCTCGAAGAAGTGGCAATGGTGATGTAGAAATTTCTTTTGTTGAGGTAGTTGACACTGAGAGTGTAGCCAAACAGGTGTTCGATAAGGGTGAGCCCTTTACTATTAATATGTCTTACCGAAGTGTTAACAGAGGTACATCGATCAGTGTGACTGTTGGTTTAGTCAGGGATGATGGTGTTCCTTGCTACGAGGTATCCACAGAGAGTGACACGAAGATGAAGTTTCAAGCCAGAAAAGAAGGACAGATTCAATTTCGTTTCCTAAATAACAACTTGGTGGATGGGAAATATTTTCTGAATATTTATATCTACGGAAGTAATGGGGTAGAGTATGACATTATCAGAAGAATAATTGCTATATCTGTTAAGGGAAAAGAGAAGAATGAATCAGGTGTTGTTAGTATGTCTCACGTTTGGGATGTCGACGGAATGATCATAGAGAAGTAATGGGGATAACTATGGGAAAATATGTAGATTTACATGTAGCTGAGGAGCACGTTAAAGCATACAGGGAGAATGAGACCCGAGACTACTTGAGAAAGACACCCCTAACTGTTAAAGAGGTGAAAGACGGTATTATTTTACCGACTAAGGGAGATTCATCAACTACTTGGGGACTTGGAGGAGTGCTTGATGAAAACGGTCAGTTCGTAAAAGAATCACAAACCAGGGATGGACATCTCTTTGGCGGCTTTTACGAGTATGAAAAACAATCTGTGCAACAATGCGATGAGACGGTTGTGTTTATGGGACCATTTGTAAGCCATTGGGGGCACTTTATCTGCGACCAGATTTCAAGGTTATGGTACATCCTCCCAAATATAAAAAAGTACCGAATTGCGTATTGCGGTTGGAACTGGGGATACGAGGAGACTAGTCTACACGGAAATTTTCTAGAATTTATGCATTTGCTTGGTCTTAGTAACGAGCAGTTGATTGATGTAAAGACGCCGATGCAGTTCCGCTCAGTTATCATCCCTGAATTTTCGTATATTGAAAGGAATTACTACACGGAAGAATTCAAAAATATCTATCGTACTGTTGTCTCGAATATTAAAGTGTCAGGCCTTGAGTCATATTCACATATTTACTTTACTAGGGGGGAATTTCCTGATGCGTTAAACAAAGAACGTGGGGAAAAAGACATCCAAGCTTTGTTTGCTGCGAATGGATACAAAGTTATTTCTCCTGAGAAACTGACACTAAGTGAACAGATTTATTATATGAGAAGTTGTGACTGTATGGCGGCTGTATCAGGTAGTATTACACATAATCTGTTGTTTGCCAAAGAAGGACAGAAGGTGATCGTGCTTAATAAAATGGAGGTGATGAATGGCTACCAGATGGTGATTGATAACATTATGGATGTGAATATTTCATGTGTTGATGTTTACGTTAAGATATTCCCTGTCTGTTTTGGGCTTGGGCCATTCTTGATAGGCTTTAGCCATAATCTGAAGGAGTTTGCAAAGGACAAAGGGATGAAGGTTCCCCCGAATTTGTTATTTAATTTTATATCAGTGATCAAAAGATATATTTGGTATTTCGCAAAATTTACTCGGATATATGCTAATAAGCATAACAGAAGTATGTTACTTTCTCAGCAGAGATCGGTTAGGGAACTAAAAAAACAATCTAAATAGAGTGGAGTGTACGGTTGTCGAAGATAATTTTAAATATAGTATACCAACTTACGAACCTATTAAGGGGCATTTGAAGATTAAGCACATTGATTGAACTGTGGTTTAGTCAAGATATTCTTATATACTATCTAATGTTCTTCTTTATTAATAATTCGAATCTCCAGTGTTATTGAAATGCAAAAATTGAAAAGGAGGAATTACTTAAATGAAAGGTATTATTCTAGCGGGAGGCACGGGCTCCCGTCTTTATCCGCTCACGAAAGTTACGAATAAGCACTTACTGCCGGTTGGCAAGTACCCGATGATTTTTCACTCGGTGGCAAAGCTAAAAGAATCGGACATCATCGATATCCTGATCGTCACCGGTAAGGACCACATGGGCGATGTAGTTAATCTTCTTGGAAGCGGGCGAGAAATGGGAGTTTCATTCACCTATAAAGTTCAAGATGAAGCTGGAGGGATCGCTCAAGCTCTCGGTCTTGCCGAACACTTTGTTGGTGAAGATCAAATGGTTGTAATTTTAGGTGATAACGTATTTGCTGATGATATTTCTCCTTACGTTGCGAACTTTAAAGGCCAACGGACTGGCGCGAAAATACTTATTCAAGAAGTAAGTGATCCTAACAGGTTCGGTGTACCAGAAATCGAAGGTGAACGGATTGTATCAATTGAGGAAAAGCCTCAAAATCCAAAGTCTAATTATGCTGTAACCGGGATATATATGTTCGATCACAAGGTGTTTGAAATTGTTAAAACATTAAAACCATCAGCTCGGGGGGAATTGGAAATCACAGACGTTAATAATGCATATATTGATAGAGGGGAGCTTACCTTTGACGTACTAGAGGGTTGGTGGACGGACGCTGGTACGCATGCTTCGCTGGCCCGGGCGAATGAATTGGCTCAGGAAATCATTTTTGGTGAAGAATTCGGAAAGCTCAAGTTATAAGGGAGGTTTCGGAATTATGAAATTAACTCCTTTAAAAGTAGAAGGGGCCTTATTACTAGAATCTGTGGTACACGGGGATCACCGGGGTTTTTTTATGGAAAGTTACAATGAGAACCTTATGAAGCAAATAGGGGCAAACTACGTTTATGTACAGGATAATCACTCCCTATCCGCTGAGCCTGGCATTTTAAGAGGGTTGCATTATCAATTAGCCCCCAAAGCTCAGACCAAACTGGTTAGAGTGTTAACTGGAGCGATTTACGATGTTATTTTGGATATTCGAAAAGGCTCACCTACTTTTGGTCAATGGGTTGGAGTCATCCTTAGTGAATACAACAAACGTCAGTTATTGGTCCCCAAGGGTTTTGCTCATGGTTTTTGCACACTCGTGCCGAACACCCAAGTTTTCTATAAAGTGGATGAATATTATTCCCCCGAACATGACCGCGGTATATTATGGAATGATCCGGAATTAGGCATTGACTGGCCGGTGAGCGAACCGCAGTTGTCGGACAAGGATCGGCAGCATCCGTTATTTGCGGATGCGGAAATGAATTTTGACTGGGAGGAACCACGTTCATGAAACTTCTCATCACCGGTGGAGCCGGTTTTATTGGAAGTAACTTTGTATTATATATGCTCGAGCAACACCCAAATTACCAGATCATTAACGTCGATGCTTTAACGTATGCGGGCAATCTGGAGAACTTGAAGGCGATTGAAAGCCATCCCAATCATACGTTTGTAAAAGCAGATATTACCGATGCGAAGATGATGAACGAGTTGATCTGCCAGGGCGTCGATGTCGTAGTTAACTTTGCGGCGGAATCCCATGTAGACCGGAGTATTTTGGAGCCGGATGTATTTGTGAAGACGAATGTCATGGGTACGCAAGTTCTTCTGGATGCAGCCAAAAAATATGGCGTAACGAAGTTTGTCCAAGTCTCTACGGATGAAGTATACGGATCGCTTGGAGAGACGGGGCTTTTCACCGAGAGGTCGCCACTTGCCCCTAACAGTCCTTATTCAGCTAGCAAGGCAGGCGGCGATTTGCTCGTAAGGGCTTATCATGAAACCTTTGGCTTGCCGGTAAACATTACTCGTTGCTCCAACAACTATGGACCGTACCAATTCCCTGAGAAGTTGATTCCCCTTATGATCTCTCGAGCGCTAAACAATGAGTCCTTACCGGTCTATGGCGATGGCCTGAATATCCGTGATTGGCTTTATGTCGAGGACCATTGCAGCGCGATCGATTTGGTCATACATCATGGTCAGCTTGGCGAAGTTTATAACATCGGCGGAAACAACGAACGTACCAATGTTCATATCGTCAAAACCATTTTGAACGAGCTCGGTAAGCCGGAGTCATTAATTACTTACGTAGAAGATCGCCTAGGCCATGACCGTCGTTATGGTATTGATCCTGCGAAGATCACTAGTGAACTCGGGTGGAAGCCTCAGCACAATTTCGAAACGGGAATTAAGGAAACCATTCGGTGGTATTTGAGCAACAAAGAGTGGTGGACGAGAATTCAATCCGGCGCTTATCGTGATTATATGACCCAGCAGTATGGCAGTCGTTTGGGTGGGAACGGATGAAGGTATTAATCACTGGAGCACAGGGGCAGCTAGGGCAGGATATTGCACGAATATTTAACCTAGCTGGTCATGAAGTTTTTAGTTACGGTAGAGAAGAACTAAACATAACGGACTTAGATCAATGCCTCCAAGTAATTTCAATTCGCCGACCTGACTTGATCATTCATTGTGCAGCTTATACGGCGGTAGATGCTGCAGAGACCGATGTGGAAGCTGCTTATGTCGTGAATGCAATAGGTACTAGAAACATGGCACTTGTCGCCGAAAAATTCGATGCCAAAATCGTATATATTAGCACAGATTACGTTTATAGCGGTACGAGCGAAAGGCCATATATAGAGTATGATTCCCCCGACCCGCAAAGCGTTTATGGAAAGTCCAAGCTTGCTGGGGAGCAGATGGTTCAGAGTTTTTGTTCTCGTTGGTTTATTGTGCGAACTTCATGGTTGTTCGGCTTGCATGGTAACAACTTTGTGAAAACGATGCTTCGTCTAGGTCAAGAAGAACCGCTGTTAAAGGTGGTTAACGACCAAAAGGGTTCCCCCACCTACACGGTAGATCTTGCGCAGTTCTTGTTAAATTTGATTTCCACTGAAAAATACGGTGTATATCATGCTTCCAACAGCGGTTCTTGTACTTGGTATGAGTTCACTGGCGCCATTTTTGAAGAGGCTCGTGAACAATTAGGACTTACCATAACCGCTGAACTGCAGCCATGCGCTACGGCGGAATTTCCCAGGCCAGCGCCACGTCCGGCCAATTCGGTCATGGATCATTTAGCTATCCGTTTAAACCAGTTGGAGGGATTACCGCATTGGCGTGATGGGCTCAATCAGTTTATGCTGGATATGAAGCAGCACCCTGAACTATACTTAAAGTAAATACAGCGACTTGAAAGGCCTGATCTGTATGATCAGGCCTTTTTAGCTAGCTTCTTTCTTCATCGTACCTTAAAGCTGTATGAGTCTGCGAGATCATTGATATCATGTGTTTTTCTGGAGGTCTTCCGTATGAAAAAAGTGCAAGTATTGCTATCCGCCTATAACGGCGAACAGTATATATCCGAGCAAATCCAGAGTATTCTCAATCAGACGCATTCTGCTGTCTCAATCCTGATAAGAGACGATGGATCGACTGATAAATCGATGGAGCTTCTCGACCAGTGGGTGACAACATACCCCGATAAGATCAAGCTCATAAAAGGAACGAATGTCGGCGTTGTGTCCAGCTTCTTTGAACTGCTGCGTGCTGCAGACGCTGAAGCTGATTACTACTGTTTTTGCGACCAGGATGACGTGTGGCTTGATCATAAGGTAGAGCATGCTGTAACGCGCTTGAATACCTCCATACATACAGAAGTGCCGGCGATGGTATTTACATCGACCTACCTAACGGATGACGAGTTAAATCGGAAAGGTACATGGCCTAAGCCTCCTGCTCAGGAGCCTTCTTTCTTCAATGCGTTATATGAGAATATTGCCATTGGCGCGACGATAACGATGAATCAATCAGCAAGAAACCTTTTTATGTATAGTCAATCGGTGGACAGTCAAAAGGTTCTGATGCATGATTGGTGGTTCTACATGCTCGTTTCCGCATTTGGAACCGTAATCTACGATAACACGCCTTCCATGTTATACCGTCAGCACAGTAACAATGTGGTAGGAGGCAGCAACTCCCTCGCGGGTAAGTTAAAGAGCAAATGGGCCAGTTTTAAAAGACATACAGGTAAAGACTTGTTGCATAAACAAGCGGGCGAGTTCAATCGAATCTATGGTTCACGATTGAATGGCGATCAAAAAGATCAGTTGGATTTATTTCTTGCATCTCACACAAGATTCATAGACAGGTTACATTATGCGCGTAAGAGCAAATTGTACAGACAATCGAAGGCGGAGAGTTTGTTGTTCAAGTTCTTTCTCTTGATTGGCTTTATATAAGGTTGAAGAGTCTATAGTAACTTATTCCTTGATATTCCTTATTTCCCTGCGAACTATGCTATAATGTCGATAGATTACTATATTTGTCAGGAGACGTTATGCAATGGATTTAAGCATTTTAATCGTGAACTACAATACCTGTCAGCTGACGGTGGATTGTTTGCGATCCGTGTTTGCATCGGAGACGGAATATACATATGAAGTGATTCTGATAGATAACAACTCGAAGGACGAGTCGGTTCAGACCATTCGGGAGCTATTCCCGCAGGTCAAGTTGATCGAGAACACAGAGAATACCGGCTTTGCCAAAGCCAACAATCAGGGGATGGAAGTTTCGCAAGGTCGCTACACCTTGCTGTTAAATTCCGACAGCATTATCCAGCAGAATACGATTGAGACGATGGTCGCTTTCATGGACTATAACCCGATCATTGGCGCCTCCGGCTGTAAAATCGTTCTTCCGGACGGATCACTGGATAAGGCCTGCAAAAGAGGGTTTCCAACGCCTTCGGCTTCTTTTTACTATGCCTTCGGACTCAGTAAGCTGTTCCCAAATAAGCCGGAGTTTAACCAATATCAACTGGGGTACTTGGATCCAGATATTGAGTATCCGGTGGATTGTTTGGTCGGTGCGTTTATGCTGGTACGTCGCGAGACGATTGAGCAAGTTGGCGGGCTGGATGAAACATTTTTTATGTACGGAGAAGACATCGACTGGTGCTATCGCATCAAGCAAGCGGGATGGGGGATTCACTATTACCCTCGCACTACGATTATCCATTATAAAGGCGGCAGCGCCCGGCGCAGGCCATTCAAGATCATTTATGAATTCCATCGCGCGATGATTCTTTTTCATCGGAAGCATTACCGGCAGAAATACAACATATTCGTTAATGGAGCCGTCTATGCGGGCGTTGGTCTGAAATTGCTCTTATCCCTGCTTACGAACCGGCTTAAGCCCATTCGTCCAGCAACGATAACGCAAACTTCAGGTGGAGTGGAGGTGAAATCATGATCCGCCAGAACCAAGGCTTTCTAACCAAGTTGTATATGCTAACAGACTTTGCCTTTATCCAGTTAGCGTTTCTGCTCGCATGGTGGATCAAGTTCGAGAGCAGCTGGTTTCCGTACGAAAAACCGCTGCCTATCGAGTCCTATGGGATGTGGAGCTTGATATACGGCGCGGTTGCCGTGATTGTCGGCATCATGATTTCCGTATACTCGCCTAAGCGGAAAAAGCGCTTCGCAGACGAGTTCATGAAGATATTCCAGATGCATTTCATTGGAATGTTCATCCTCTTAAGTATCATGTTCTTTGTTAAAGAGGTGAATATCTCCCGTTGGTATCTCGCCATCTATATGATATTGAACGTCGTATTCATCATTTTATACCGTTATTTCCTCAAGAAATCACTTAAGCATTTTCGGGAAAAAGGCTACAATCGCCAATTCGTGCTCATCGTGGGTGCAGGGTCTCTGGGAAAGCGTTTCTTTAAAAATCTGAAGCAATACCCGGAGCTTGGTTATGAAGTCATCGGTTTCCTGGATGATTACCAGCAGTGGGACGACATCGAAGCGAGACGGCTTAAACCCATCCTGGGCTCGGTCGGCGATCTGCATAAGGTGTTAAACGAAAAGCTCGTAGACGAGGTCGTGCTGGCGCTTCCGCTAAATGCGCACCACAAGTACCCGGAGATCATCGCTGCATGTGAAAAAGCCGGTGTTCGGACGCTAATCATCCCCGACTTTTTCGATTACCTCCCGGCACGGCCGGTGTTTGATAACTTTGCGGGTATGCCGATGATCAACGTGCGCGATATTCCGCTGGATCTTGCAGCAAACCGGCTGTTTAAGCGCGTGTTTGATATCGTATTCTCGTTAGTGGCGATTATCCTCACCCTGCCGGTGATGGTCGGAATATTTTTGGGTATCCGATTGACTTCCCGGGGGCCCGTCATTTTCAAGCAGGAGCGGGTCGGGCTGAACCGCAGGAACTTTTATATGTATAAATTCCGTTCGATGAAGCCACTGCCGGAAGGGGTACCGGATACGGGTTGGACCGTGGAGAATGATCCGCGCCGCACCAAGTTCGGTTCGTTTCTCCGGAAGACCAGTCTGGATGAGCTGCCGCAGTTCTTCAATGTCCTGTTCGGACATATGAGCGTGGTTGGGCCAAGACCGGAGCGACCTTATTATGTTGAACAGTTCAAAGAAGAGATTCCGAAGTACATGGTGAAGCACCACGTACGACCAGGCATCACGGGGTGGGCGCAGAGCAACGGCCTGCGCGGGGACACTTCGATTGAGGAGCGGATCAAACACGATATTTTTTACATCGAGAATTGGTCCATTCTGTTTGATATCAAAATCATCCTGCGCACGATTCGCAACGGATTCAAGAACGCATACTGATTGTCATCAATGTAGACGTCATCTGGCAGCAGCCAGGTGGCGTTTTTTTATTGTACGCCCAGCATGGGCGTCATCTTTAGGGTGAAAGTCCCGAACGGGGGCTGGCGAGCGCCTACCGTTAGCCAAGGGCAAGGGTGTCTATCGTGAGGTAGAATCTGAAGGAAGCCGGAGGCAAATGCACGGGCCAAGGTATACGAACTGGGTTTGAGGCAGGGTTAGTCGGATGAGTTGCCAATCCACAACGAAATCCAAAGCCGCCAAGGGCCAACACTGTAAACCCCAGTGGTCGCGGGCAGACAGATGACGTTCTTATCTGGGGAGGCCTGTCAGATAAGCGAGGAAAAAAACTCGTAACCGTAGCCGGAAGGTTACGCTGAACTGACAGGAGTCAGCAGAGGTCATAGTACGGGAGTAAGGGACGCCAGAAACCGGAAGGACCGAACCGAAAGGAGAGAGGAAACCGATGCGTTCGCATGAAGAGCAACGACAGCAGAATATCTCGCAAGAGAGCTTGCGGCAAAGAGAAGCGGTGAAGCCGTCAGGGTATGCCGGAGCGCCGAGTTCTTCGTCGGCACAAATCGCCCCTTCCTCTCGCGAAGACCAGAGCGAGTTGTTGGAGCGAATGCTCGAAGGAAACAACCTTCGGCTTGCTTACAAGCGAGTGGTTCAGAATGGAGGAGCACCCGGTGTGGACCGTGTAACGGTAGCGGAGCTACAAGCTTACCTGAAAACACATTGGGAAACGGTGAAAGCCGAACTCCTTGCAGGGGCATATAAACCCGCGCCCGTCAAACGGGTGGAAATTCCCAAACCCGGAGGCAGTGTGCGGCTATTAGGCATCCCGACCGTGATGGACCGTTTTCTCCAACAGGCGCTTTTGCAGGTGATGAATCCGATCTTTGATGCCCATTTCTCATGGTACAGCTACGGCTTCAGACCAGGAAAGCGAGCACACGACGCGGTGAAACAAGCCCAAAGCTACATCCAAAGCGGACGGCGATGGACAGTAGACATGGACCTGGAGAAATTCTTTGACCGAGTCAACCATGATATGATCATGGCGAGGATTGCACGAAAGGTAAAGGACAAGCGAGTCCTGAAACTGATTCGCAGCTTTCTGAACGCCGGAGTGATGACAGAAGGAGAGTTGGAGCGTACGGAAGAAGGGACACCACAAGGTAGCCCCCTGAGTCCGCTACTGGCAAACATTCTGCTGGATGATCTAGACAAAGAACTGACGAAACGGGGACTTCGATTCGTCCGCTATGCGGACGACTGCCAGATCTTCGTGGCGAGTAAGCGCGCGGGTGAACGTGTGTTAGAATCGGTGATTCGCTTTGTGGAAGGAAAGTTGAAGCTGAAAGTGAATCGGGATAAAAGCGCAGTGGACCGACCTTGGAATCGCAAGTTCCTTGGTTTTAGCTTTCTGTCTAACAAACAGGCAACGATTCGTTTAGCCCCAAAGACGCTCTCTCGTATGAAAGAGAGAATTAGGGAGCTCACGAACCGGATGTGGTCTGTGTCGATGGAGGAGAGAATTTCACGTTTAAACCAATACCTTATGGGGTGGATTGGTTATTTCCGCATCGCCTCAGCAAAGAAACACTGCGAAGCACTGGACAAATGGATTCGGAGAAGATTGCGTATGTGCCTGTGGAAGCAGTGGAAACGCGTGAGGACACGCATTCGAGAACTGAGGGCGCTGGGACTGCCTAATTGGGCGGTTTTCATGATGGCCAACTCCCGCCGAGGAGCCTGGGAAATGTCTCGGAACACAAATAATGCCCTCTCGATTTCCTATTGGGAAACGAAAGGGCTGAAAAGTTTACTTTCTCGTTATTTGGAACTTTGTTAACCTTTTGGAACCGCCTAGTGCGGACCCGCATGCTAGGTGGTGTGAGAGGACAGGGGCTAGTCGCCCCTTCCTACTCGATTGGCCGACCCCTTTAACAGGGTATTTACCTAGCAACAGCAATAAACGATGCAAAAGGGGGGATACCATGAAACAGATCGCAGCTGTCCTTCTATTATTTTCCGCCATTAGAGAGACCCGGAACTTCTGGATCGGGTAGTCGTCCAAATTTATAATGAGCCGATACTCAATATGCTCCGGGACATTTATCCGTTTGAGTCGATCATCTATACGTTGTATGCCACGCAGGATTTACCCGCCGAGATCACGACCTTTGTTAAAGCCAACGGCATTGAAGCCGTTACCATGCCGGAGTACAAGGTCAGCCCGAATTTTGTGGCCAAGCTAAGGGAGCGGGTGCCGTGACATATGTCCACACCATCAATGACACCAACACCGTGAACAATTATGAAAAATGGGGCGTGTACGGCGTATACTCGGACTTGCTGAAAGAGCCGGAGTTAGAGCGGAACAGCCTGAGATATACCATTAAAAAGCGACAGGCATAGAGAGTGCCGTTGCACGGATTGCCTAATGTTCTATTGCCTGTCTGCTGAATAGGCTATATTCATAATTTATGATCCCCAACCTGGAAGTCCGTCAACTCCAAAAGAGATTGCGGGCTTTTTCATTCTCATTTCAGCAGTACAGTACCACGTCCTTTTTCTCATCCAACTCCATTACCAATAAAAATGTTCGCATTTTATGCGAACACAAATTGACTTGCTCACGTTGCTATCATAGACTTAATTTAGTAGTAGACCGTTAACGTGGAGGAATGACGTTGAAAGATATGATAAAGCCTTGGAGGCATGTATTTAAGCTCGATCCCGAGAAAGAGATCCATGATGATGTGCTGGATGAGATATGCATGTCGGGAACCGATGCGATTATGGTGGGTGGCTCTACAGGAGTGACCTATGAAAATACTGTAGATTTAATGTCACGCGTACGCCGTTACGAGCTTCCGTGTGTACAGGAGGTATCCGATCTGGAGGCAGTTGTGCCTGGTTTTGACCTGTATATGGTTCCGATGGTGCTTAACACGCCTGACCCGACATGGATCCTGGAACGTCACCGCCAGGGAATCGAACGTTATGGATATATGATTCCATGGGATCTGGTGGTCACCGAGGGCTACATTGTACTGAACCCGGATGCTACGGTAGCCAAGCTTACCAGAGCAGAGGCACAGATCAGCGAAGAATCAGCGGTGGCTTATGCCCAAATCGCGGACAAGCTGATGAACCTGCCGGTTGTCTATTTGGAGTATAGCGGTACTTTTGGCGATATGGATACAGTGCGTACAGTTCGCAGATCATTGGATAACGCTCAACTGTTCTATGGCGGCGGGATTACGACAGCTGAACAAGCAGCTGAAGCGGCTTCCGTATCAGATACCGTAGTGGTCGGCAACGTAATCTATGATCACTTGGCTCAGGCACTAGAAACGGTTAAAGCCGTGAAAGGCTAACTACATTAATCAACATGTGGCGTTACATGACGACGGTCAATAACATGAAGGCACATTTGCTTGAGCTTTTCACGTGCGTTAACTATAGCCTTCTCGCTTCTATGAATACCGTCAACCATCATAACCAGACCTTTTTCTTACATCGATAGACAGACTCTTCTACTATATAATAGTATTCATTTGAGATTCTCACTTACTCTATACAAATAGGAGGCAACTGAACCTATGCAGCCCATTAACATACACGAGGCCGTCCAGCGCCTCAACCCCGAGCAGCGGAAGGCCGTCGAAGCGACTGACGGACCGCTGCTCATTATGGCCGGAGCCGGATCAGGCAAGACACGAGTGCTTACGCACCGGATCGCTTATCTCATCGCTACACGAAAAGCCCCGCCATGGAGCATTTTGGCTATAACCTTTACGAACAAAGCCGCCCGCGAGATGCAAGAACGGGTATCCAAGCTTGTTGGCAATGAGGGCCGAGACATTTGGGTATCCACATTCCACTCCATGTGTGTGCGTATCCTCCGTAAAGATATTGAACGGATCGGATTCACCTCAAACTTCAGCATTTTGGACTCCACCGACCAGCTATCGGTTATCCGCAACTGTATGAAGCATCTTAACATCGATACCAAAAAGTTTGAGCCAAAAGCGATTCAAGCGACGATGAGCGCGGCCAAGAATGAACTCATCTCTCCGCAGCAGTACGAGCAGAAAGCGGGAGATTATTTTGAAAGCCTCGTTGCCAAGGTTTACACCGAATATCAAAAACGTCTGAAGAGTAACAACTCGCTCGATTTCGACGATCTCATTATGACAACGATCCAGCTGTTTAAGGAAATGCCGGAAGTTCTCGACTTCTATCAGCGTAAATTCCAGTATATTCACGTTGATGAGTACCAGGACACGAACCGGGCGCAGTACATGCTATGCCGCATGTTGGCTGACAGCCACCACCGTATTTGTGTAGTGGGTGACAGTGACCAATCCATTTACCGCTGGCGCGGAGCTGATATCAGCAACATTTTGAACTTTGAACAAGATTATCCGGAAGCGCGGACGATTTTGCTGGAGCAGAATTACCGTTCCACTTCGAATATATTGAATGCGGCGAACAAGGTCATAGCCCTGAATACAGGACGTAAGCCGAAGAACCTGTGGACCGAGCAGGGAGAAGGGCCGAAGATCAAGGTGTTCCGCGGGGATTCGGAGCATGATGAGGGCTATTTTGTCACCTCCGAAATTAACAAAAACGTGAAAACAGGCAAGCCCTATCAAGACCATGCTATTCTGTACCGTACGAACGCCCAGTCCCGGGTCATTGAGGAAGTTCTGATTAAGTCGGACATCCCGTACCAAATCGTCGGCGGCGTTAAGTTCTACGACCGTAAAGAGATCAAGGACTTGCTCGCATACCTGCGGCTAATCTCCAACCCGGATGATGACATCAGCCTGACGCGGATCATCAATGTACCGAAAAGAAGCATCGGTGATACGACCGTCGGCAAGCTGGCGGCTGCGGCCGGTGAACGTGGAATGTCAATCTTCCGGGTGCTCCAAGTGGTGGACGATCTCGGTTTTGCAGGCCGTACCCGCAACGCGTTGGTCGAATTCTACGATATGATCGCAGCACTGAACAGAATGGTTGAGTTCCTGTCGGTAACCGAGCTGACGGAAAAAGTATTGGAAATGTCCGAATACCGGACGGAGCTACAGACAGAGAATACGATTGAATCTAGATCCCGTCTCGAAAACATTGAGGAGTTCTTGTCCGTTACACAGGAATTTGAGAAAAATAACGAGGACAAAACTCTCGTTTCGTTCCTCACCGATCTTGCGCTCATCGCCGACATCGATTCCATGAACGATGAGGAGGAGGATCGCAGCGATGCCGTCGTGCTTATGACGATGCACAGCGCCAAAGGTCTGGAGTTTCCAGTTGTGTTCATCATCGGGATGGAGGAGGGCGTGTTCCCGCACAGCCGTGCCTTTTCGGATAACGAAGAGCTGGAAGAGGAACGTCGTTTGGCTTACGTTGGTATTACCCGTGCGGAGAAGCAGCTGTTTCTCTCTTGTGCACGGATGCGGACCTTGTTCGGTCGAACGACCGCCAACCCGCCTTCCCGTTTTCTGGAGGAAATTCCGGATGAGCTGAAGGAAGACACTCAAATGGCTCAAGATCGCTACCGTCGCGGCGGCAATGTTGGTGGCTCATATGCTGGACGTGGCTTCGGCAGCGGAGGAGGCAGCAACTTCGGAGGAGGCCGCTCCAAGGATTTATCGCTTGGGGGTTCAACGGCTTCCGCAGCAGCAGCCCAGAAGAGCCGTGTGACGGTTACAACGGGAGCGCCTGCACGCCCGGCGACATCTGCTGGCAGCTCGGATGGCTTTAAGGCCGGCGATAAGGTAGCCCATGGCAAGTGGGGGACTGGAACAATCGTCGCAGTCAAAGGAACTGGCAATGATATGGAGCTACAGATCGCATTCCCGGCACCCGTGGGTGTTAAGCGTCTGCTGGCCGGTTTTGCACCGATTACGAAAGTGGAATAGAGATAACATACTTGCTGACTTAAGCATAAATACGAAGGAGGATTGCCCCTGTATGGATTTCAAGGAAAAGATGGAGAAGCTCATCACGGAGCTGAACAATTACAACTACCATTACTACACGCTGGATCAGCCGCTTGTGAGCGACAAGGAATACGATACCCTTTACGATCAGTTGGTAGCGCTGGAGAAGGAAACCGGAACCGCGCTTTCGGATTCGCCGACACAGCGGGTGGGCGGAGATATTTTAAAGGGTTTTACGCCACACCGCCATTTGGCTCCGCTATGGAGTCTCGACAAGGCTCAAAACATCGAGCAGCTCCGTACCTGGCATGATCGTGTGGTCAGGCTGGTTAATGACTACAATACAAAAAATCCAGACAATCCTCTGCCGGTCCCTGTGTATGCACTGGAACTGAAGTTTGACGGACTGACGCTTAATCTGACTTATAGGGACGGTAAACTGGTTCAGGCATCCACCCGGGGCAACGGTGCGGTTGGTGAGGGCATACTGGCTCAGGTCAAGACGATTAAATCCTTGCCGCTGACGATTCCTTATACGGAAGGTACGATCGAAGTGCAGGGTGAAGGCATTATGAACCTGAGCGTTTTGGAAGATTACAATAAGAAGGCGGCTGAACCGCTTAAGAACGCTCGTAACGCTGCAGCAGGCGCACTGCGGAACCTGAATCCGAAGGTAACGGCAGAGCGGAGACTCAATGCGTATTTTTACAATGTAGGTTATTCGGATGACATCACGTTCAACGATCACAAAGAAATGATGGATTTCCTACGCGACAACCGGTTCAAGGTAAATCCGTACATTTTCTATTTCGAGAACTTTGACGACGTCATGGAGCAGCTGGCTGACATTGAAGCACGCCGTTCAGAGCTGGATTACCTAATAGACGGAGCGGTTCTGAAAGTAACGGACATCCGTACCCGGGAAGCGCTTGGCTATACGGATAAATTTCCTCGCTGGGCTGTTGCTTATAAATTTGAGGCTGAGGAAACGACAACCATTCTGGAATCTGTCACCTGGAACGTAGGACGGACTGGAAAAATCACTCCGCTAGCCCGTGTGGAGGCAGTGGAGCTGGCAGGTGTGACGGTGCAGAACTGCACGCTGAACAATGTCGGTGATATTGAACGCAAAAACCTCAAATTCGCACTCGGAACGCGAGTGTTCATTCGCCGCTCCAATGACGTTATTCCCGAAATTCTCGGCAAGGTAACGGAGGAGAATGACGGTGAGGAAATCCTCTATCCGGAGCAGTGCCCGGCATGCGGTTTCCCGCTGGAACAACGGGGTGCGCATTTATTCTGCAACAACAAGCTGGGCTGCAAGCCGCAGATTATCGCTCGGATCACCCATTTTGCTTCTCGTGACGCCATGGACATTGAAACCTTCAGCGACAAAACAGCGAATCAACTGTACGAGGAGCTGAATGTGCGCGAGCCGGCTGATCTGTACACTCTCTCGTTTGACAGCCTGGTGAAGCTTGAGCGGTTTGGGGAGAAGAAAGCGCAGAACCTGCTGGATGCCATTGAGAAGAGCAAGGAGCGGGATCTCGCATCTTTCCTCTATGCACTTGGTATTCCGAACACCGGTAAATCCACGACCAAAATGCTGGCGGATCACTATCGCGATCTCCATCTGGTGATGGCGGCTACAGCAGAAGAACTGGTAGACCTACCGGATGTCGGCGGTATTGTGGCAGAAAGTATCGCCGGATATTTTGCCGATCCGTTTGCACAAGCAAGTATTGAGAAGATGTTATCCCTGGGTATTCAGGCTAAAGCGCCGGAAGCGCCGCGCCCTGTGAGCACAGATTCCTTTTTCAGCGGTAAAACAGTTGTCCTAACCGGCACGCTCCACCTACTTACCCGTGAGGAAGCGACAGAACGGCTGGAGAGCCTTGGTGCAAAGGTTACCGGTAGCGTGTCGAAGAAGACTGATCTTTTGATCGCCGGGGAAAAAGCAGGCAGCAAGCTGACCAAAGCCCAGCAGCTCGGCATTCAGGTCATTGAGGATGAAAATGAGTTCGTACGTTTGTTAAATGAATAGATAATTGAAAAAGACACCTTCAAGCGCTTATTTGCGCAAGTGAAGGTGTCTCTTTTTTGATATGAGCCTTTTACTAGCTCAGCTCACTTAACTAGCATAATCTGTTACTGGTAAGCTGTTAACCTCTGATTGCAATTCCCTTTCCCTCAGGGAATTAGCCAAGTTACTCAGTAGACCAACGGTCAAGCTGAGCATCTCCCGGAAGGAGCAGGGCAAGCAGACCGAGCAGTGGCAGGAATCCTACAGCGATCATCACGTTTCCGATCCCCCATACATCCCCGAGACTCCCGAGTGCAAGCGAACCTACACCGCCCATACCAAACGCAAAGCCAGTAATTAGGCCGGAGACGGTACCGATGTTTCCTGGATGCAGCATTTGGGCGTACACAACAGTGACGGAAAAGCTTGAAAGCAGGATGAATCCGCCAATCACGAGCAGCACGGCAGCCCAAAAAGGCGAGGCGAACGGTAGAACAATCGCGATGGGTGCTGTCCCGATCATGGATAACATGATCAGATTTCGGCGGCCAAAGCGGTCGGCTAGCGGACCACCGAGGAATGTTCCTACGGCCCCTGAAGCCAGAAATAAGAAAATATAAATTTGTGCGTTATCTATTGATATTTTATATGCATCCATCAAATAGAAAGCATAGTAGCTGCTGATTGCAGCCCCGTACCACGAACGGACAAATACGAGGGTGACCAGTATGAAGGTCGCGTTCCGGATGCTTTTGCGCCGGGCTGGATCCATGAGACGGGCACCAGCTCTTTTTTTGAACGTATATCCCGAGTCCAGCATGCTCTTGTACCAACGGGCCACATATGTCTGGACAACAATGCCTGCAGTAGCCACAACCGTGAATCCGAGTGCGCCGATTTGACCGAAAGGAACGAACACATATCGGGTGATCAGGGGAGCCAAAGATTGCCCGGCATTACCTCCCACCTGAAAAATTGATTGGGACAGCCCCTTGCGCATACCCGCAGCCATGTGGGCAACACGCATCCCTTCTGGATGGAATGTTGCAGAGCCGAGACCAATCAAGACTACCGAGAAGAGCACGAGTAAGTATGAGTCTGAATAAGCCAGAATAAATACTCCGGCAAAAGTGAAGCACATGCCAATGGGCAGGAGAATCGGTGTTGGTCGCCTGTCTGCAGCATAGCCAATAACCGGCTGTATGATGGATGAAGTGAAGTTGATGGCGAACGAGATCCACCCGACCTGAGTGAATGTCAGCAGCAGGTTGTCTTTTAATATAGGAAAAATAGCTGGAATCACCGATTGGATCGAATCATTGAACAGATGCACAAAGCTGATTGCAAGTAGTATCTTGTATACCGTAGCCTGCTGTGTGTTGTTTTGGACGGGCTTGGACGGAGAGGCGGTATTGTTCAGAATCAGCGGTTTATCTGACATCAGGTCATCTCCTTTCTATATAATAGTTGATGAAGCAATGAACTTACCTTAAAACCTTTCGAACTGGAAATCAATTCATTTTTATGGTTAAGATGAGGATGAATTTGTCTTGGGAAATTTATTTTTCAAAAATGCTTGATAAATAACTTTCAGCGTGGTATATTATTTCTTGTCGCTTTTGACGGAAGTTAATCATCAAGATTTACACCACGTCGAAAGTTGTCGAAAAAAGTGTTGACAGCAATCGAAACACTTGATATAATGTAAACCTACGCTGCTGAGACGCTGATATGAAATATCAACGACAAAGAGCGGACAAGTTCCTTGAAAACTGAACAAATGAAACACGTCAATGAAACAAAAGTAACGTTAAATACGTTAGCTTCTAAATGAGCGAATCGCTCTTTAAATTGATTTGGAAGGTTGGATATTTTCTTGAAGTCATTCAGGAAGTGTCCGCTCGAAAAATCCTTTAATGGAGAGTTTGATCCTGGCTCAGGACGAACGCTGGCGGCGTGCCTAATACATGCAAGTCGAGCGGACTTGATGAGGAGCTTGCT
>NZ_LT840184.1:499546-569481 GCF_900177425.1 Paenibacillus uliginis N3/975
CGTTTGGTGGCGATAGCGGAAGGGTTCCACGCGTACCCATCCCGAACACGACCGTTAAGCCTTCCAGCGCCGATGGTACTTGGACCGAAGGGTCCCGGGAGAGTAGGACGTCGCCAAGCACACAGAAAACACCGTTGTTGAGTAATCAACAACGGTGTTTTCTTGTCTATAATACTTACTGTCATTCATATCCGCCTTTAACCGCAGGAAGCTGCTTGTAAACATCTTTTGCCTTCAGGATGTTGATGATTTCATTAATCAATGCTTTCATCTGCTGAGCATCTTCTGTTTTGTCACATTCAGACCATTCATAATGAAGATCCCGGTTGTTAATATAAACCGTGAGATCATATTTCTCATGTGGTTTCTGATTACAGACGGTCGATAATTGTTTCTCTTCTAGGTAATTGGCGAGAACCATTGCCTTGTATATTTTTTGGCGCTCTTCCGGTGTAAATTGAAAATCAGATACCACAGCAGTTTCTCCGTTTTGAAGGTCTTTAACTAAAACTTGATTCACCGTATTAATCTCATTTTTTAATGCTGGGCCGTACTTTAAAACAAAATCAAAAGTATCCTGTCCCTGAACATCAAATGGGATTTGAAGTATCTGAATTTCTTTTCTATCCCCGTCACACCCCGTTAATGTATACCCTAACAAAGTATCGGTCTCTACTTTATTGAGTTTGTCACATGTATATTTATATACTTTGGGTGTTCCGAACTTATCTTGAGTTGTGTCATATTGCATCTCGATCTGATTATTGTTATGTTTTAAGACATAAAAGAGGGGATCCCCTTCAATAGTGTAATGAACGACACGCTGAGTACCTTTTGATTCCTTCATAAAAGCATCCAGCCTGTCAAGATTCGTCACGGTCATTCCGTGGTTGCTAATTACATCCTTCTCCTCATCAACTTGTGGATCCGTACAGCCAGATATCAGGGTGAGAAGCAGTATAAACAAAAGTGCTGCTCTATGGATCCATAGCTTCTTCAATTAGAAAGCCTCCTTCCATATATTCAATTATTGAACTCCTATCTTTAATGACGTACGGTCCAGGAAAAATGTTACAATTCGCTGTTAGGGATGATACTCCATAAAAAAAGCCATGAGCGCTTTTCTTTCAGCAGCCATGGCTTTTAAGCTATTTTATTCTGAAGAAGTTTGTACTGGCTCTTGTCTCTGTCCAAAAGGTACAGTCATTGCTCAGCAACCTCAACTACACCGCCTCTTAGATACTTAATCTTCAAGACTTTAAGAGGCTCCATACTAGTAATCTTCTCTTCCAGTTCATCATAGCTCTGAACACCCGTCATGTTTAGATGGGTAATAATATCACCTTCCTGAAGAACACCGTCTGCTGGTGTACCTTCAATAACCTGCACAACTTTAACTCCCTTCGTCTCGCTGCTCTCGTAAGAAATATGCTTCGTCCCAATCCAGCTCTTCCAAAAGGATGAGCGAATATCTTGACTGCTTTCCAGAACACTCTTCATATTTGTCATAAACCGGTATGTACCATAGGCCATGTTCTCCATCGACATGATCCCAAGATCACCAGGCCATAGGCCGGTATATTCAATGCCGACAAGAGTTCCCTCTGCATGAGGTTCAAGTGTCCAGATCGTAAGTTCGTTCTCATCGTCTGCGATTACCATTCTGCATGGTTCGACAAGCTCGGTAATCATTCCTCGTACGAGACTCCCCATCCATAATCAAGCTCGATAGCTCCACCAACTTTAAGCTCAATTAAGCAGATTCTTGTTTCCCAGCGGTTTCGTTCCTCTGGTACCGTAAGCGCCTTCCATACACGCTCAGGGGTAGTACGAATGACAATCTCCCGTTTCAACGTTGTAAATGTGGTTTCCATCTACATATCCTCCTCTAAATAATGTTTCAGATCGTTCAATTTGTTTTCCAAAATAAGGCCAAGTTCATGCTGCAGTCGCTGGTAATGATGCTGAAAAATCGGTGTGTTCAATCGGTAATAACAGTACTTGCCTTCCCTTCGCTCTAAAATCAACTCTTCCTCCAATAAAATAGCCAAGTGTTTCTTCACCGCCGGCTGCGAAATAATAAACTCCTTCACAATTTCACTCTGTGTTTTCTCCTGATGAGCAACTATTTTCAAAATCCGTCTTCGGACGGGATCCGAAACAGCTCGATAAATATCAGTCAATTTCAAACTCCTCCATTTATAACCTTTTGGTTATATGATGAAGTATATATTCCAACATGTGGAATGTAAATACTCAAGTTTCTGCAATCTGTGCTCGTCAAAATGTGATGCCAAACACCTAAAAATCCTTGTTACATCAACATTCTCAAGTTATCCGATCACTTGATTTTTCAGCCAGTTTCATATCTCAAAAAAATAATCAGCAGATTGCCCTTTACACAACCACTAACCTAGTGTACTATTTAACTATAACACTAACACAAAGGAAGTGGAACGATGAACGCATCCATAAATAAACCAAGTTCGGTTGTACTGAGTGCAGAGAAAATCACTAAGACAATCGGAAACAAGAACATCGTAGACGGATTGTCTTTTGATATACACCAAGGTGAGGTTGTAGGTCTTCTTGGACCGAACGGAGCCGGAAAGACGACTACAATCCGAATGATTGTCGGACTGATTAAGATGTCCCAGGGCGACGTCATTGTACGAGGACATAGTATTCGAAACCAGTTTGTAAAAGCGATACGCCATATTGGCGGGATTATTGAAAATCCGGAGTTTTATCCGTATATGAGTGGATACGACAATCTGAAGCAGTATCAGCGGATGTCTGAAGGAATTAATGAATCAAGAATTAACGAGGTCATCAAGCTGGTCGGACTACAGGACGCTATTCACAAGAAAGTCCGTGCTTATTCCCTGGGAATGAGACAAAGACTCGGTATTGCTCAAGCGCTTCTTCATGAGCCGTCTATTTTAATTCTGGATGAGCCAACGAATGGGCTGGACCCTGCTGGTATCCGGGAAATGCGTGATTACCTGAAGCTGATCGCGAGAGAAGAGGGCATTGCTGTTCTGGTCTCAAGTCATCTGCTGTCTGAGATGGAGTTAATGTGTAGTAGAGTTATCGTGATACAGGAAGGGAAGCTCGTGACTGAGCGTCCAATAGGCAGTGAGCCACAGAATGATCTGGTTTCGGTGACTTTCCGTGTCAATGATACTCAGCAAGTGCTGGAGGCTGTACACACGCTGGATGAAGTCAAAGTGATTGGTGTTCAGCCGGAACGAAACGAAGTCGGGCTCCAGGTGAAAGATGAAATGATACCACAGCTGATCAAGATTCTGGGGGATGCTGGAGTGGCCATTTATCGGATTGAAGAGATGAAACAATCATTAGAAGAAGAATTTTTGAAATGGACAGGGGGCAACCGCATTGCGTAGCTTTGGAAATCTCGTCACAAATGAATGGTTGAAAATGTTTAAGAAGAAAAGTTTTTTTGTACCGTATATTTTAGTGGCAGCCATGATTTTGTTTGTGGCTTACATGATAAATTCATACGCGGGCGGTGATACAGGTACAGGGTTCGAATATGCCAAAATGGTCGTAGCCTCCAAAGGAATGGGCCAAATTTTAACGATGCTTGCCATCGTTGTAACTGCCGGATCTGTTGCCAAGGAACACAGCTTCGGTACGATCAAACTGTTGCTGATCCGTGCACAGAGTCGTAGCAAGATTTTGGCCTCGAAATATGTCGTCATTGTGTTGTACATTATGTCACTGATTGCATTTGCGCTTGTCATCGGGCTTGCGACAGGGGCTGCAATGTTCGGTATGGGTGAAGGATCCGCGAACCTCCAGGACGTGCTCCTAGCTGCGGTGTACGGCCTAATCTATACTTTGATGTATGTTACATTTACGTTTGCCGTCGGTATTTTAACGAAATCGACAGGACCTGCGATTGGGATCGGGATGTTCATGGTTGTCGTCGAAAGCTTGGTTACTCAATTGCTGGCAAGCTATTCTTGGGCAAAGTACCTTCCGTTCTTTAATGTTGATCTCTCGATTTACAGTGGTGGTCCAGGGTCACCGATTCCCGGCATGTCACTGACGTTCTCAGCCATCGTGCTGGCTGTATATCTCCTCTTGTTTCTTGTCACAGGCTTTGTTACGTTTAAAAAACGGGATGTCGCTTGAAGAATCTAGGAACTAACTTATAGAGGAGAGCGGCGGAAAGGAGCAAAACTGAAAGTGACTATTGAATTCGACAATAACCTGCCGATCTATTTACAAATCATGAATTATTTAAAAAGAGAAATCGTAAGAGGAAGCCTGCAGCCCGGTGATAAAATTCCATCCGTTCGGGAGCTGGCAGCAGACCTTCAGATTAACCCCAATACGGTGCAGCGTACCTTTCAAGAACTGGAGCGTGAAGGCATTGTTGAGACGCGGCGCGGATTGGGAAGATACGTGACGAGTGAGGGATCTAAGATCATGACGATTAAAAAGGAAATGGCCGGTGAACTGCTGGAGCATTTTATCCGAGGTATGCAGGATCTTGGCTTTAAAGATCAAGACATTATGGCTATCGTAGCTGAAGCCGTTAACGATGACAGTAAGGAATCCGAATAGAAGGGGGGATACTACTAAGATGGAACACTTGATACAGTTTAAAGAGGTGTCTAAGAACTACGGCGGTAAAATTGCGCTGCATAATGTGTCGGTGAACATATCTGAAGGCAAAATCATTGGTTTGCTCGGGACGAACGGCAGCGGCAAGAGTACAATGATGAAAATTGCGGCAGGTCTTGTTCAGCCCTCAGCAGGGTCCGTCACCATCAAAGGTACCCCTGTGGGACTTTCGACAAAAGCGATGGTCTCCTTTATGCCAGACCGTCCGCTTACGGAATCATGGATGAAAGTATCCGATGCGATCAGCTATTTCAAAGATTTTTATGCTGACTTTGATGTTGAGAAAGCTCACAATATGTTGGAATTTATGAACTTAAACTTGAATGACAAGATTAGTTCATTATCCAAAGGGATGAATGAGCGGCTGCAGCTGACACTATCTCTTTCACGTAATGCATATGTGTACTTGCTCGATGAACCGATCGGAGGAGTTGATCCGGTGGCGCGCGGCAAAATTCTCAATGCGATTGTGGAATTTTATAATGAGGATAGCAGTATCATCATTTCGACACATCTGGTTAGAGACATTGAACGCATTTTTGATGAGGTGGTCTTTATTCGCAATGGTGAGATCGTCATGCATGAAGAAGTTGAGAATATTCGTCTTCAGCACGGAAAAAGTGTAGATGAAATGTTTAAAGAGGTGTTTGCAGAATGATGAGATTGCTGAAATACGACTGGAAGCGTAACGCAAGCTCGGTTCTTGGTCTGATGACCATTCTTCTGATCGTTCAGATATTAATCACGTCGGCAGGTTACATGCGCGGATGGGAATTTGGGGTTATGCTGGCTTTAAGTATGCTTGCATACGGAGTGGTGAGCACCATTCTGATTGTAATGGTATGCCGAACATTTGATCAGAACATCAAAGTGTATAACCGCCGTCTGCTGCCGGTCCGTTCCATTTGGAGTATAGTGTCGTCGCTAATACAGTCATGGATTAGTATGCTGATCCTTATGGTTTTGGTTATCCTGCACATGACGATACTCTGGAAGATAGAAGGGCTCGAATATGTTGTACGCTGGTCGAGTTTCGTCGCATTAGACTATGTCGTGGCCGCAGTAGCCGGTATTTGGAAATTCACGTTTGTAATGCTGGTTATCTTTTTATCGATTACAGTTGCCCGGGCTATAGGTAAGAAAGGGAGCCTGTGGATTGGTATCCTGTTCTTTTTTGCCATCCAAACTGCGATAGAATGGCTGGAATTTAAAATATTCACCTTCGACAATGGCTGGGTCGGTCAGGCATTCTCATTCAGTGTAGAGCAGGGTGGTATGGCTACGATTAATAATGAGTTCATTGAGATACCTTTAGGACCCCATGTATTTGAGATGCTGCTCGCCGCAGGTTTCATATATGCTATGGTTTACTTGATCGACCGTAAAGTAGAAGCATAAAGACACAATAATCGTACGCAAGACCTCGCAGGATGATATGCGGGGTCTTTTTTGGTTATGGATTAAGAGTAGTCGAACGGAATATAATCACTTTTTAACGGTTAGACTGAAATAAGAGACCTCTTGGCAAAATGAAAAAATGTGCTATAATAAATTCAAAGTCAAAGAAAGTCAAAGTCAGCAACAGTCGATTCAAACGAGTTCCAAAATGGTTAAAATTAACGTATAGGCAAGGCTCTGTGCGGACGTGTAAGATCATTACGGCTTAGCGTTTCAAGCAGTGGAGGATGAATGAACATGCGTAATATCTCTGATATTATCGAGCAGTATTTGAAGGGTATATTGCAAGACAGCACGGAGGGCACGGTTGAAATCCAGCGCAACGATCTCGCGGACAAATTCTCATGTGTGCCTTCCCAGATCAATTATGTGATCAGCACCCGCTTCACGTTAGAGAAGGGGTATCTGGTGGAAAGCAAGCGCGGGGGCGGCGGTTACATACGTATTCAGCGTATTGAGCTTCCGAAGCATACAGCACTTCATCACCATCTGCATCATTCAATTGGTAACTTTATTGATCAGACGGTAGCGGAGGGGCTGATTTACCAGCTTGAGGAGTCGCGGTTTTTGACGACACGTGAAGCATGTCTCATGCGGGCAGCTATCTCAAGGGAGTGTCTAAACGTCAAACTTCCTTACCGCGACGAGCTTCGTGCAAGAATCATGAAGGCGATGCTTGTTTCTTTGTTGGGTAAATGAGTCTGTGTTATAAGGAGGGTCATGAATATGGTGTGTCAAGAATGCGGTAAACGGCCGGCGACGCTCCATTTCACCAAGATTGTGAACGGAGAGAAGACGGAATTTCACTTTTGTGAATCTTGTGCCCGTGAAAAAGGGGAGATGATCCCTGGGACGTCGAATGGATTCTCTATTCACAGCCTTTTGTCAGGGCTGCTCGATCTGGATCCTACAGGAAAAGGTCAAGCTTCAGGCTCAAGGGGGCAGCAAGCCCCACGCTGCGAGGAATGCGGCATGACCTATTCACAGTTCAGCAAGCTCGGCCGGTTTGGCTGCAGTTCTTGTTACAAACATTTCTCGGATCGGCTGGATCCGCTCTTTAAGCGGGTTCACGGAAATACAACACATGTGGGCAAGATTCCGAAACGGAGCGGCGGCAAGATTCAGGTGAAACGCAAAATTGATGAGCTTAAGAAAGAATTGCAGTACCGGATTCTTCAAGAGGAGTTCGAGCTTGCTGCTGAAATACGCGACCAGATCCGTGAGCTGGAAAAGAGTATCGTTTAAGGCTAGGATGGTTGAAACTTAAGTTGCATTTGATATAGGAGGAATGCGTGATGTCGAATCTCCGGTTCACCGAACAGGCGCTGAGCGAATGGATGCGCGGTAACGGTCAGGATTCTGATATAGTCATCAGCACCCGGGTTCGGGTGGCGCGAAATCTGCAGCATCTTCCTTTTCCGCTGCTTGCGACCAACCAGCAGTCGGCAGAAGTGCTTGAGCGCCTGACTGGTGTATTGAAAGATCAGGAAGAGTTGAAGGAATTAGGATCTTTTCATACCATTATTTTGGATGATATGGAGGAACTGGATAAGAAAGTGCTCGTTGAGAAACATTTGATCAGCCCGGCTCTGGCGAATGAATCCCGGAACGGAGCGGTCATACTTACCGAGGACGAATCGGTAAGCGTCATGATCAATGAAGAGGACCATCTACGGATTCAGTGTCTGTATCCTGGATTTCAGGTCCGCGAAGCTTGGGATAGAGCTACAGCTTTGGATGACTTATTTGAAGATCAGGTCGACTATGCCTTTGATGACAAAAGCGGGTATCTTACGAGTTGCCCGACGAATGTCGGAACAGGGCTCCGGGCATCAGTCATGATGCACTTGCCTGCGCTCGTCATGACACAGCAGATTAATCGTATTTTGTCAGCCGTGTCACAGGTAGGGCTTACGGTCCGAGGCATGTATGGTGAAGGCAGTGAGGCTGTAGGAAATTTATTTCAGATTTCCAACCAGATTACGCTGGGGCAGACCGAGTCCGAAATTATAGATAATTTGCACAGCGTTGCACTTCAAATCATAGAACATGAGAAGAACGCCCGTGAACGGCTGCTGAGTGAATCAAAGCTGCGGATTACCGATCGCGTGATGCGCTCATACGGAATACTATCCTATGCAGCTGTTATGGAATCGAAGGAAGCGGCACAGCGCCTATCTGACGTTAGGCTTGGGGTTGATTTGGGACTTTTGCAAGGACCGCCGAGCTCAGTGATGAATGAGCTTAATGTTATGACCCAGCCTGGGTTTCTGCAAAAAAGATTTGGTGATTTGATGAATCCGGGAGAACGTGATGTTCACCGAGCAAAACTGATTCGGGAAATCCTTGGTAATCGACAACAATAATGCTACAAATGGGAATTTTGCAAAAATCCAAAAAGCGGTTTAAAATCAACGATATATAGGTTAGGACGATTGATCTCATCTATATATTGCACATTTGAGCGGCTTCATTTTGCATCATTCGGAGTTATAAAACAATCATTCGTGGAGGTGCAATACTATGATGTTTGGCAGATTTACGGAACGTGCGCAAAAAGTGCTTGCATTGGCTCAGGAAGAGGCCGTGCGTTTGGGGCACAACAACATAGGCACAGAACATATCCTGCTGGGACTCATCCGTGAAGGAGACGGCATTGCCGCTAAAGCGTTGATTGGTCTCGGCCTGGGGCTTGAGAAGATACAGGACGAAGTAGAAACATTGATTGGCCGCGGTCAAGAGCAGCCGACGAATATTGCATATACACCGAGAGCCAAGAAGGTAATTGAGCTTTCAATGGATGAAGCCCGCAAGCTGGGACACACCTATGTAGGCACAGAACATATCCTGCTCGGTTTGATTCGCGAAGGCGAAGGTGTGGCAGCCCGAGTACTTAACAATCTTGGCATAAGCCTGAACAAGGCCCGCCAGCAAGTGCTTCAGCTACTTGGCAGCAGTGAAGCCGTTTCGAGTCATCACGGACAGCCGCAAAATGTGAATACGCCAACGCTTGATAGCCTCGCACGTGACCTTACGGCCATTGCTAAAGAAGGCAATCTGGACCCGGTAATCGGCCGTAGTAAAGAGATCGAGCGTGTCATTCAGGTGCTTAGCCGCCGTACAAAGAACAACCCGGTTCTGATTGGTGAGCCTGGGGTAGGTAAAACCGCAATTGCGGAAGGTCTCGCCCAAAAGATTATTAACAACGAAATTCCGGAAACGCTCCGCGACAAGCGAGTGATGACCCTTGATATGGGCTCCGTAGTCGCGGGTACGAAGTACCGCGGTGAATTTGAAGATCGCTTGAAGAAAATCATGGACGAAATCCGTCAGGCCGGCAACATCATCCTCTTTATTGATGAGCTGCATACCTTGATTGGGGCTGGTGGAGCTGAAGGTGCCATTGATGCCTCCAACATCTTGAAGCCATCCCTTGCACGTGGTGAGCTGCAGTGTATCGGAGCTACAACACTTGATGAGTACCGTAAGTATATCGAAAAGGATGCTGCACTCGAGCGCCGTTTCCAACCGATTACTGTGGATCAGCCTTCTCCGGAAGAAGCTATTCAAATTCTTTACGGATTACGTGACCGTTATGAAGCCCATCACCGGGTGAAGATTACCGATGAAGCTATCGAACAGGCGGTTAAACTGTCTGACCGTTACATTACAGACCGCTTCCTGCCGGACAAAGCGATCGATCTGATTGACGAAGCAGGATCCAAGGTTCGCCTGCATACGTATACGATTCCGCCGAATCTGAAGGATCAAGAGTCGCATCTGGAGGATATTCGTAAGGAGAAAGACGCTGCCGTTCAGAGCCAAGAGTTTGAAAAAGCGGCTGCACTCCGCGATACCGAGCAGAAGCTGCGGGAAGAACTTGAAATTACGAAAAACCAATGGAAAGAGAAGCAGGGTCGTACAGATTCGGAGGTTACTCCGGAGGACATCGCAGATGTGGTAGCTAACTGGACGGGTATTCCTGTAAATAAACTTAAAGAAGAAGAAACTGAGCGCTTGCTCAATATGGAACAGTTGCTGCACGGCCGCGTCATCGGTCAGGAAGAAGCGGTTAAGGCTGTTAGCCGGGCAGTTCGCCGGGCACGTGCCGGATTGAAAGATCCGAAGCGTCCGATGGGCTCGTTTATTTTCCTCGGACCTACCGGTGTCGGTAAAACCGAGCTGGCCAGAGCACTTGCAGAAGCCATGTTCGGAGATGAGAATGCTGTAGTTCGGATCGATATGTCGGAATACATGGAGAAACATTCCACGGCTCGTCTCGTTGGAGCACCTCCGGGATATGTTGGTTATGAAGAGGGCGGTCAATTGACAGAGAAGGTTCGCCGCAAGCCATACTCCGTTGTCCTTCTTGATGAGATTGAGAAGGCTCACCCGGAAGTATTCAACATTCTTCTTCAAGTACTGGAAGACGGACGTCTGACTGACTCTAAAGGCCGTGTTGTCGACTTCCGTAACACATTGATCATTCTGACATCGAATGTGGGTGCTGAAGCGATTAAGCGCAACTCTACGCTTGGTTTTACAGCTGTAAGTGATGCGGGCAGAGACTACAACAACATGAAGGATAAAGTGATGGATGAGCTGAAGAAGAGCTTCCGTCCTGAATTCCTCAACCGGATCGATGAAATCATCGTATTCCATTCGCTCGAAGAGAAGCACATCGCCGAAATTGTGACGCTGATGTCCGATGAGCTTCGCAAGCGTCTGCGTGAATTCGAAGTAGAATTCGAACTGACAGATAAAGCGAAAGCTTTCCTGGCCAAGGAAGGGTATGACCCTGCATTTGGTGCAAGGCCGCTGCGCAGAGCTATTCAGAAGCATATCGAAGACCGTTTGTCTGAGGAGCTTCTGAAAGGAAATGTCGCGAAGGGTGACGAACTGGTTATTGATGAAGAGAATGGTGAGCTAAGCGTCACGAAGACGAGCACGCAATCCGCTATAACGAAATTTGAATAACAGGGTAGTCTATAAGAGGCCCCGCTGGTATACTGCCGGCGGGGTTCTCTTTTTTTAGAGGTTGTTCAAAAAGTCCGCTTTTGATCACGAAGTGAATCAGGAAGTGGGCTCGGCATCGAATCTTGAATTCAGCTAAAATGTTTCCTCCGGAAACATTTTAGGTGCTCACGTACCCAAAACAGCTGATGCTTCCGAAGACGTTTTCTACGAAAACGTGCAGCTCCGCTCCTCAGTCCCTAGCTTCATTCAACTCAAGCGTTTTGAAAAAACGCACATCGGAAGCATATGCCTCGGTGCTGAAAACCGACCTTTTTGAACACGCACTTATAGTAAACTTTTTGAATGTTCTTTACGATGAATTATAATAAATGGTAAACTTTGAGTAATGCCTGATTTTGCAAAGTTTTGACGAATATAGGCAGATGATGCATATCATAAAGGAGAGGCTATGGCAAAAACAAAAACAAAATTTTTCTGCACCGACTGCGGCTATGAATCGCCGAAATGGTACGGTAAATGCCCGGGCTGTCAGGCCTGGAATTCGATGGTGGAAGAAACAGAGACAGTCATCAAGACACAGGGGATGAATTCTCCCCTTTTTCATAGTAAAGAAAAGCCCGTATCGATCATAAATATAGAAAGCGGTAAGGAACCCCGGATCGAGACCGGGATTATAGAGCTGAACCGTGTACTCGGCGGCGGTCTCGTCCCGGGTTCACTTGTGCTTGTAGGCGGCGATCCGGGAATCGGGAAATCTACTCTGCTGCTCCAAACATCCAATCAGCTGGCGCGAAACGGACTTCGGGTGTTGTACATTTCCGGGGAGGAATCAGTGCGCCAGACGAAACTTCGAGCTGACCGTCTTGGAGCGCTGTCACCGGAACTTTTTGTTCTGTGCGAGACGAATCTGGATACCATTGAGGAAGCGATTGAGAACGTGCAGCCTCAATTCGTTGTCATCGACTCCATCCAGACCGTGTACCAGCCGGAAGTGTCAAGTGCACCCGGTAGCGTTGCTCAAGTTCGGGAATGCACAGCAAGATTCATGCGTCTGGCTAAGGTAAAAGGAATTGCTACTGTTCTCGTTGGTCATGTGACCAAGGAAGGTGCGATCGCGGGTCCACGATTGCTTGAGCATATGGTGGACTGTGTATTGTATTTTGAAGGAGAGCGGCATCACACGTATCGCCTTCTTCGCGCGGTGAAGAACCGCTTTGGTTCCACGAACGAGATCGGAATTTTTGAGATGGGTGAAGAAGGATTGCGTGAGGTGGGCAATCCATCCGAGCTATTTTTATCAGAACGGCCGCTCGGTGTTGCCGGATCAACCGTTGTTGCGAGTATGGAAGGCACCCGTCCAGTACTGGTGGAACTTCAGGCGCTCATCTCGTCAACCCATTTTCCTTCACCGCGAAGAATGGGTACAGGGGTGGATCATCACCGGATGAATTTAATTATTGCTGTACTTGAGAAACGAATGGGCATGTTCCTGCAAAATCAGGACGCCTATCTGAATGTCGCAGGCGGGGTTAAGCTGGATGAACCAGCGGTAGATTTGGCCATTGCAGTCAGCATCGCATCGAGCTTTCGGGATATGCCAACGAAGCCATATGATGTCATATTCGGCGAGGTGGGGCTGACCGGTGAAGTCCGTGCCGTTTCCCGAGCGGAGCAGCGGGTAAAAGAGGCAGAAAAGCTTGGATTCAAAAGAGTACTTATGCCTGAGAAGAGCTTGAAGGGCTGGAAGCATCCGAAAGGCATACAAATAATTGGAGTCAATACCGTGGCAGATGCACTAGCGGTTGCGTTAGATTAGGGGGCATACTAAGGTGAAAGAAACAAGCCAACTGGACAAAATGAATGATCTGCTGAAGCTGGTGGCGCCAGGAACAGCGTTTCGCGACGGGCTTGAGAATGTGCTAAGGGCAAAGACCGGCGCGTTGCTTGTCGTCGGCTACAGTCCGGAGGTGATGGAGGTCGTTGATGGCGGTTTTTCCATCAATTGTGATTTCTCGCCTAACTATTTGTATGAACTGGCGAAGATGGATGGGGCCATTATTTTGAGTGAGGACCTTAAACGGATCTTATATGCGAATACTCAGCTTATTCCGGACTCCTCGATATCCTCTTCAGAGACGGGGATTCGTCACCGGACGGCGGAGCGGGTAGCAAAACAGACCGGTAAGTTGGTGGTTTCCATTTCCCAGCGCAGAAACATCATCACGTTATATCAAGGGTCGATACGTTACGCGCTGAAGGAAATCGGCGTCATTTTGACAAAGGCTAATCAGGCCATTCAAACGTTGGAAAGATACAGAGTGGTGTTAAACCAGTCCTTAACGAATCTTTCGGCTTCAGAATTCGAGGAACTGGTTACCATCCCTGAAGTTGTGAATGTCATCCAGAGGGTTGAAATGGTACTCCGTATCAAGAAGGAAATCAAGCGTTACATCAATGAACTGGGCAATGAAGGACGTTTAATCAGTATGCAAATGGATGAGCTGGTCAGCAATATTGAGGAAGAGGCCTGGCTGCTGTACGCCGATTATGCCCGTGAATACAGCGAAGATAAAATCCGGGAAATCATCATGTCGCTGAAACGCTTAACGGATGATGAGCTTCTTGATATGCATCACATCGTTCGAATTCTTGGATATCCATCCGCTGCAGCGACCTCTGAGGAGGAAATTCTGCCGCGCGGTTACCGCATTCTGAACAAGATCCCTCGTCTGCCTAATGTAATTATCCGCAATCTGGTGGATCGGTTTGAAGATTTACCGAGCATTATGTCTGCTACCATTGATGAACTGGATGAAGTGGACGGGATCGGCGAAGTGCGTGCGCGTACAATTAAGGACGGCTTAAAAAGACTGCAAGAACAAGTATTTATTGACAGACAAATGTAAAACTCATACAATCGATGAATGTGATGTAAAATTTAACGAGGTGAATATACAAATGACGAAGTCAATTCCGAACATGTTTACTTTAGGTAACCTGTTTCTCGGAATGATTGGCATTATCTTGGCGACTACAGGAAATACAAGTATGGCTGCCATTATGATAATCATTGCCATGCTTCTCGACGGATTGGATGGCCGCGTTGCACGCGCGCTGAATGCGCAGAGTGAATTCGGTAAGGAACTGGATTCTTTGTCCGATGTGATCTCATTCGGCGTGGCACCTGCGCTCATTATGTACACCGTTGCTCTTACAGGTATCAACGATGCTTTTGCGTGGACGGTTACAGCTATTTTCCCGATGTGCGGTGCACTTCGCCTGGCTCGCTTTAACGTTCGTCCCGGTATCCCGGGATATTTCATCGGTTTGCCGATTCCGGCAGCGGGTGGAGTACTGGCTACTCTTGCACTGTTTCATGAAGAGATTACAGCACCTTATATGATCATTGCCATGCTATTGCTTTCTTATCTCATGATCAGCAGTGTCAAGTATCCGAACTTTAAAAAAATTGGCTTGCCGAAGAAAGCGATCAAGTTCACTCCTATTGTGATCATCGCTGCAGTAATGGTAGCCGTATTTTTTCCAGAACAAACCTCCAAGCTGATCTTCGTGCCGCTGTTGCTTTATGCGGGATACGGTTTGAAACAAAATTTTCGCAAGCTGAGCCGTAAGAAACGTCAAGAAGACCGAAATTCAGATGAGGCTTATCATTCCTCGGACCGTTAATAGACAACCCTGTGAAACAGCTGCACCCTTCAGTGCTGAGCCGTTTCAGTTCGAAATAAGAGCGGCCCGGAATGAGGCCGCTCTTTTATAAGATTGCATAATAAAAAGCATTTATTTCACTGTCCTGTGGCAGTGATATAAATGCTTTTTTATTTTTTATAGGGCGGAGCCAAAAGTGAATCCTACGACAGGTTAAACAAACCGAGTGTTGAGCATTTTTGGGATTCCTTAACGACGACTTCATCCAACTGAATGTCCAATAAATTAGCCATAGCGGACATATAGAACAGGTTACGGCCGAGTTCGGAACTAATAGCTTCCCGGCAATTTTCGCACAGATGGCCGTCAACGTGAGTACCCGCGAGTTCTTTGGCCTGTTCGAGATCAGCACCCATATCGAAGGTTTGCTTCGTGGCGTGAAGTTCGATGCAACCGCATTCAGTAATAGCTTTGGTAACAGCCCGATTGACTGACGCATTGCTTTGACCATTCTTGGACAGTACATCCAAAAGACTGCGGTGACGGAGCAACAATTCCGAAACTTGGTCCTGAAAAGCCTGTAAACTAGGAGCACTCATTATAATCATCCACCTCGATATCGATATTATGAATTGAATTGTGTTCATTATATTCCAGCCGTTCAGGGAATTTCAACCAATTTTAACACACAGGAAAGGAAGGAATGGTTCTATTTCCCTTGTGTTTACAGCTTAACACAGCCTCTACCGGAAAGGTTCCCTTTATTTCTAAACCATAGAAATTTATTCTCATTGGCTATAATTTGAGAAAAAACACTTTAAGTACGATTATAGCTCGGATAATTGGACCATACTGGAAAATATACAATGAACTATGAAAAAGGAGGTGCGCCGAACTCATGTTAAAAAAAGCTATCTTAGCATTTACGGTACTATGCGGAGCATGGTGTGGGTATACGTTATATCATATGGTGGAACGGTCGTTCCCTGAATTTTCCTTGGTCTTCAGTCAAGGACTGTTCGCCGGAGGAAGTGGTGTATTTGCATTGCTCGGAGGACTGCTATTCGGGATGATTGGAGTACTTGTTGCAGACCGGTTCGATGGCAGAATTCAGTCGATGATTGCATCCTTTTCTCGGATACCAATGAATGATCTTGCTGCTGGTACCGCGGGTCTGCTCGGGGGTTTACTTTTGTCGCTGTTGTTATCTCCAAGTCTTACCTGGCTTGGTCAAGGGGGACGTTTGCTACAGGTGGGCATTACCATGCTCGGGGGATATGTCGGCATGCGGATTGGTCTGGAGAAAAAGGAAGAGCTTGCTTCACTCTGGATGTCAGGAAGATGGAGTCAATCTGCTGAGCCTGAAGGACGGCGAATCGAGGAACATAAGATTTTGGATACCAGCGTGATCATTGACGGCAGAATCGCTGATATTTGCAAAACAGGATTTATTGAGGGAACGATCGTCATACCGGAATTTGTACTTGAGGAACTGCAACACATTGCAGATTCTTCGGACTTGCTAAAACGTAACCGCGGCCGGCGGGGCCTGGATATTTTGAATAAAATCCAGAAAGAGCTGGATGTGAAGGTTCTCATCTATGAAGGAGATTTCGATGAAATATCCGAGGTGGACAGCAAGCTGGTTAAACTGGCTAAAGTTCTTCAGGGTAAAGTGGTTACGAATGATTTCAATCTGAACAAAGTTTGCGAACTACAAGGTGTATCGGTTCTTAACATCAATGATCTCGCCAATGCGGTTAAGCCTGTCGTGCTGCCTGGAGAAGAGATTTTGGTACAGATCATTAAGGATGGCAAGGAGCATGGTCAGGGCGTAGCTTATCTCGATGATGGAACGATGATCGTTGTAGAAGGCGGACGCGAATATATCGGTTCGATGATGGAAGTGCTGGTGACCAGCGTGCTGCAGACATCCGCTGGACGGATGATCTTTGCGAAACCGAAACTGTTGGAAAAAGCCCAGTAAACGGGGTATGATGGAGTGTGTACTGTACATATCCGTTCCCGGCATGGGGGAATGTTACCAGGAGCCGGGTAAAGACAGGGGTTTTGGCATGAATACGAGCTTCGGTGCTGTTATCGTGGCAGCGGGTAAAGGTTCGCGAATGGGAACCCGTGAGAGCAAGCAGTTTTTGCAAATTGGCGGCAGACCGATCGTGGTGCATACAATGGATATATTCAACCAACTGCCGTGGTTGCAGGAGATCGTGCTTGTTACGGGCCGGGATGATGTTGCCCGCTGTGAGGAGTGGGTGAAGGAATACGGGCTGGACAAGGTGTCGGCTGTAATCTCAGGTGGCAGTGAACGGCAGGAATCGGTTTACCAAGGGATCAAGCAATTGAATACAGAATGGGTAATGATACATGACGGTGTCAGACCGTTTGTTACCCACGATGAGATTCATTCTTGCCGCGAAACGGCTCTTCGCGAAGGTGCTGCTGTTCTTGGTGTACCTGTGAAGGATACGATTAAACAAGTGAACGTACAGGGGCTAATTACAGCAACGCCTGAACGTCATAGTCTGTGGGCTGTTCAGACCCCACAGGCTTTTCGTCTTTCTGACCTGCTGGCTGCACATGAGTCAGCTCAGCAGAACGGTTTTTCCGGAACAGATGATGCGATGCTGCTGGAGAGAGCAGGTTTGCCGGTTGCTGTGGCGGAAGGGAAATATACGAACATCAAGATTACAACGCCGGAAGATTTGGAGTACGCTGCTTTTTTAAAATATAAGAAAGTATAATTGTGGACTTTACTTTCTTATATTTCTCGCAGAAACGGCCGCCGTCTTTAAGGACGGCAAAGCCGTTTCTACTTGAAGAAAAACAAGGGGGAGATGTAGATGATTCGAGTAGGTCAGGGATTTGATGTGCATCAGCTCGTGGAAGGAAGACCGTGCATTATCGGTGGCGTGACCATTCCGTATGAAAAAGGTTTGGTAGGGCATTCTGATGCTGACGTACTGCTGCATGCAATCACGGATGCCGTTCTGGGTGCTTTAGGTCTTGGCGATATTGGGCGTCACTTTCCGGATAATGACCCGGCTTTCAAAGACGCTGACAGTCTGAAGCTATTGGAACAAGTATGGGAAATGGCGAAAGAAAAAGGCTATCGTCTCGGGAATGTGGATAGTACGATTATTGCGCAAAAGCCGAAGATGGCGCCGTATATACCGGAGATGACAAAAGTTATCGCCAAGGCGCTTGAAGCGGATGAAGCGCAGGTTAACGTTAAGGCAACAACGACAGAGCAGCTTGGCTTTACAGGACGGGGCGAAGGGATCGCCGCACAATCTATTGTGTGCCTTGTTCAAGGTATGCTATCATCTTGAAAGAATCTTTGAAAGAAGCGAACGGAGGGGTTAGAAATGACCGAAGAAGTCCGTGTGCGCTACGCACCGAGTCCAACGGGACATTTACATATTGGCAATGCCAGAACGGCATTATTTAATTATTTATACGCACGTAAGCACAATGGTAAATTTATAATCCGTATTGAAGATACGGACGTGAAGCGTAACGTGGCTGGCGGAGAGGAAAGCCAGCTTAAATATTTGAAGTGGCTGGGTATGGATTGGGATGAAAGCATCGATGTGGGGGGCGAGTACGGTCCTTATCGTCAGACGGAACGACTTGACATTTACCGCAAGTTTTGGCAGGATCTGTTGGATTGTGGGCTTGCTTACCGGTGCTACTGCACCGAGGAAGAGCTGGAGAAGGAGCGGGAGGAACAGACCGCACGCGGGGAAACCCCTCGTTATTCAGGCAAACACCGTGATTTGACGGACGAACAGTGCCGCGCGTTTGAAGCGGAAGGACGGGTTGCGAGTATTCGCTTCCGTGTTCCGGAAGATAAAGTATATACATTTGATGATATGGTCAAAGGCACGATTTCTTTCAACACCAAAGAAACTGGTGACTTTGTCATTGTGAAAAAAGACGGTATCCCGACATACAACTTTGCGGTTGCGATCGACGATAATCTGATGAAGATTACCCATGTGTTGCGGGGGGAGGATCATATCTCCAATACGCCTCGCCAGCTCATGATTTATGAAGCGCTCGGTATGGAGCCGCCTAGATTCGGCCATATGACATTGATCGTAGGCGAGAATCACAAGAAGCTGAGCAAGCGTGATGAATCGATCATCCAGTTCATTGAGCAGTATGATCAGCTCGGTTATCTGCCGGAAGCTTTGTTCAATTTCATCGCTCTGCTGGGATGGTCTCCAGAAGGAGAGGAAGAAATTTTCTCGAAAGAGCAGCTGATTGATATCTTTGATGCGAACCGTCTTTCGAAGAGCCCTGCAGTGTTCGATACGAACAAACTGGCTTATTTGAACAATTCATATATTAAGAAGGCCGATCCAAACCGGATTGCAGACCTGGCCATTCCGCATCTGCAGCGCGCTTCACGCCTGCCTGCTGAATTGACGCCGGAGCAGGAAGACTGGGCTAGAGCGCTCGTTGCTCTCTATCAGGAACAAATGACCTCTGCATCCGAAATTGTTGATCTGTCTGAAATGTTTTTCCGTACTCATCTGGAGCTGGATCAGGAAGGTATCTCGATTCTTGCTGAAGAACAAGTTCCAACTGTGCTTTCAGCCTTCCTAGCGAAGCTGGAACAGTCTGAGGAATTCGCAGCAGCTAAAATTGCAGCCTTAATCAAAGAAGTGCAAAAGGAAACCGGCTTTAAAGGCAAAGCGCTCTTTATGCCGATCCGTGTGGCTCTGACAGGTCAGATGCACGGCCGTGATCTGAATCAGACGATATGGTTGCTTGGCAAAGACAAGGTGCTTGACCGTTTGCGTTCTCAGATCAAGGGAGTCTAAAACATTTCCTGAACATGGATGTATATCTTCTTGTCAGCGCACGGTCTTTTGGGTAATATATAAGAAAGTGCAAATCGAAAAGCTTAGATCAGGAGAAGTACGCGTAAAGATCGACATCATCCAGAGAGGATAACCGGAAGAAGACAGGGCAACTTGATTCTTCCAGGCTGAAAGTTATCCGGTTGTCGTTAAGCGGAAATGCGCCTGTGAGCTGTATGGTTGAAGCGAATCGTATCGTTAGATCATACCGGCTGTCACCGTTAATGACTTGAAGTGTAACCGGGCCGTCCGTCTCAGGATATGGGAGGAATATTGCCGGTTCAAGCAGAGTGGAACCGCGTGTCTGACGCCTCTGCAGCGAAAGCTGCAGAGGCGTTTTTTGTTAGCATATAAGAAAGTTTAAGTTTGGACCGTACACTTTCTTAAGTTTCTCGCAGAAACGTCCGCTGTCTTTATTTCCATTTGAATTGATCTTTTTATGGGTATAACTGGGGGAGGAGGATCGCTTATGTTCAAGCAGATAAAGTCGGATATAAGGACCGTATTCGAGAATGATCCGGCTGCCCGTGGGCTTTTTGAAGTGGTATTTACATATTCGGGTCTCCATGCTTTGTGGTTACACCGAATCGCCCATGCTCTGTTCAAACGGCGCTGGTACTCTCTGGCCCGTATCATTTCACAATTCAGTCGGTTCATGACTGGCATCGAAATTCACCCGGGAGCCCGAATCGGAAAGAGGCTGTTCATTGATCACGGGATGGGCGTGGTGATCGGGGAAACGTGTGAAATCGGTGATGACGTAGTCATTTATCAGGGTGTGACACTCGGTGGTACGGGGAAAGAGAAGGGGAAGCGTCACCCGACGATTGGGAGCAACGTGGTGATTGGGTCGGGTGCTAAAGTTCTTGGATCTTTCACTATTGGTGAGAACTGCAACATCGGCTCCAATGCGGTTGTACTACGTGAAGTTCCTCCGAACAGCACCGTTGTCGGCAACCCGGGTAAAATTGTGAAGCGGAACGGTGAGCGGATTCGCGACCGGCTTGATCATACCAAACTTCCGGACCCGATTGTTGATATGCTTCGCGACATGCAGAAAGAAATAGACGATATGCGTAAAGAGCTGGCAACATTGAGAGATGAGAAACGGCAGACACCAGAGGCGGATCATTTAGAAGCCTTTTTGCATAAAAATTTACAAAAGCGATAAGACGAAAGGATCGTGACCATCGAATGGCACTTCAAATTTATAATACGTTAACCCGTATGAAGGAGACGTTTAAGGCCCAAGAGCCGGGTAAGGTAAGCATGTACGTGTGCGGCCCAACCGTATACGGCTACATCCATATCGGAAATGCACGTCCAATGATTTTTTTTGATGTGGTACGCGCGTATTTAGAGCAGCAGGGCAGTCAGGTCAACTATGTAGTCAATTTTACTGATGTGGATGACAAAATGATCCGTAAAGCGGAGCAGACCGGAACAACTGTGTCGGAGGTTGCGGACACTTTCATCTCTGCCTACTTTGAGGATTTGGACGGACTCGGCATTCCCCGGGCGTCGCTTAATCCACGTGTAACCGACAATATGGACAGCATTATTGATTTCATTCGTGAATTGATCGAAAGAGATTTCGCTTACGAGAACGGTGGAGATGTCTTCTACCGAACGCGCAAGTTTGACGATTACGGCAAGCTGTCCCAGCAAAAAATCGATGAGCTTCAGTTCGGTATCCGGATTGAAGTGGATGAGCGGAAGGAAAGCCCTGAGGATTTTGTCCTTTGGAAAGCGGCTAAGCCTGGAGAGATCTTCTGGGAAAGCCCATGGGGAGACGGGCGTCCAGGCTGGCATATTGAATGCTCGGCAATGGCACGTCGTTATCTGGGTGATACGCTGGATATTCACGGCGGAGGTCAGGATTTGCAGTTCCCTCACCATGAGTGCGAGGTGGCTCAGTCGGAGGTGCTGACAGGGAAGCCGCTTGCGAATTACTGGATGCACAACGGTTATATTCGGATTAACAATGAAAAAATGTCAAAATCCCTTGGAAACGGGGTATTAGTAAAGGATTTACGTGAGCAATATACTAAAGAAGCTATCCGGTATTTCATGCTCTCGACGCATTACCGTAATCCATTAAACTATAGTGATGAAGTTATGGACCAAGCGCAGAACGGCATAGACCGGATTGCGAACGCGGTTGGAAACGTAAGACATCGTCTAAAGAATGCAGTCGGTTCGACAGAAGGAAAAACAGGAGTCGAAGTTGCTCGAAAAATGACAGAGGTTCTTGCCGAGTTCCACAACAAGATGCAGGATGATTTCAATACCCCGGATGCCATCACAGCCATGTTCCAATGGGTAACTGAGACGAACCATCTTCTGCAGCAGGCTTCCGTACCGGCAGAGGATCTTCAGACGGTTCTGGATGCTTTTGAAGAAATGAACGGAGTATTACGCATTGTAGACTCATCTGCAGATGAACTGCTTGATGAAGATATTGAGCGGCTGATCGAGGAAAGATCCGCTGCCCGCAGTAACAAAGACTGGGCACGAGCTGATGAAATCCGTGACATATTGGCTGCGGAAGGCATTGTGCTTGAGGATACGGCGCAGGGCATGCGCTGGCGGCGCAAATGAGCGGCGGTGACAACAAGGAACTGGAGGGGGGATGGTTTCCCTTCCCTCCTTCCAGGCCCGTCCGCCTCATTCCACCTATCGTGCTCGCCTACATTGGAGATGCAATTTATGAAGTTGCGGTTCGCCAGTATTTGATCTCCTTGCCGAATCTCCGGCCGCATCATTTACATCGTACAGCTACAAACCTTGTGTCAGCAAAAGCACAGAGTCGAATTTTGTCTTTTCTTGACCCAATGTTGACGGAAGAAGAACGGGATATTGTACGGCAGGGAAGGAATGCCAAGTCAGGCAGTCTTCCGAAGAATGCCGACGTTCTGGAGTATCGGCATGCCACGGCTTTTGAATGCCTGATAGGTTATCTTTATTATGTAGAACACCATGACCGTCTTCGGGAATTAATCGGGCAAGCCATCGAGTATATGGTTAATCCCGCTGAATAGCAGAAAAAAGTATAAACAGAATAAATTTAACCGCCGGCTTTAAGTGTTAAGGTCCGGACAGGTATGCAGGAGGAAAATAGTTATGCAGGAAGAAGAAATCATTGCGGGTAAGCACTCCGTCACCGAGGCGCTCCGCTCAGGGCGTACGATCAACAAGATCTGGATAGCCGAAAATGCGCAGAAGCATTTGACGATGCCAATTATCGCCGAAGCCAGAAAGCTGGGTATTGTTATTCAAAATGTCGATAAACGCAAACTGGATCAGATGGTGCCGGGGGTACAGCACCAAGGTGTTGTTGCTCAGACCGCTCCTTATGCGTATGTGGAAGTAGATGACCTTCTGAAAATTGCCGAAGATAAGGGACAGGCCCCATTCCTGTTGATTCTCGATGAAATTGAGGATCCACATAACCTTGGGTCCATTCTAAGAACGGCTGATTGCACAGGTGCACACGGTGTTATCCTGCCAAAGCGGCGTTCTGCGCAGATTACAGCTACTGTGTCCAAGACTTCAGCTGGCGCTGTTGAGTATGTCCCGGTGGCAAGAGTTACGAATCTCGCTCAAACGATAGAGCAGCTGAAAGAAATGGGAGTATGGGTTGTCGGAACGGTCGTAGATGCGGTTGAAGAGATCTATGATACTGAGGTGTTTAATGGTCCGGTTGCGATCGTAATCGGCAATGAGAGCAAAGGAATGGGCAGGCTCATCCGTGAGAAGTGTGACGTCCTTGTCAAGCTGCCAATGGCAGGCCAGATCAACTCGCTGAATGCATCGGTGGCTGCCGGTGTCGTAATGTATGAAGTACTACGCCGTCGCCGTCTTCAAGGTTAGAGCGGATGGCCGATTGGCGGGATGTGCTGCTGGTCGATGGTTATAACATGATCGGCGGATGGCCTTTCCTTGCACAACTCGCAAATATTGGTATGCAGGAGGCTCGGGATGCTCTTCTGGAGAAACTGGCCGATTACCAGGCTTTCTCGGGCCTTCGTGTCATTGCTGTTTTTGACGCTTACCGTGTACCGGGGCTGGGCAAATCTTTTACTCAGGGTAAGGTGCAAGTATACTTCACCAAGGAAAAAGAAACTGCCGATGAATGCATTGAACGTCTTGTTGTAGATTTCAGTCACCGTCGGCGTAAAATATATGTCGCTACAAGTGACCTGATGGAGCAGCACATTATTTTTGCACTCGGTGCTCTACGGATTTCAGCCCGTGAACTGCTCAGTCAAGTGGAGCAAAGTGAACGGGAAGTAAAACTCAAAATTAAAGAGGACCAGGCTAAATCAACGAGAAACACACTAGATGGCCAACTGTCTGAGGATGTCCGTAAAATGTTTGAGCGATGGCGCCGTGAATAATTGAACTGGTGGAGCAAATCATGAAAGTCTTTACATTTATGTTATTATCGTTCTAATTTAGGGATGACGTGGTTGACGGTCTTATGGACATCATATATACTTGTCATATATTTCAAGCGAGTGACGGGGTACCGTGCGTTCCGGGCCGGAGGGATTCTATTGAGTGTCAACCTCAAGGAAGTCATGATGTCAGGGTATGATTTGATAAGTGATGAAGACATTGTCGAGGCGGTCCGTGAAGGTGACAGCGGGGCGCTTGAATATTTGATCAATAAGTACCGGAACTTTGTACGTGCCAAAGCTCGTTCTTATTTTCTTATTGGCGCGGATCGCGAGGATATTGTCCAGGAAGGCATGATCGGCCTTTATAAGGCAATTCGTGATTTTAAAGGGGACAAGCTTTCTTCGTTCAAGGCTTTCGCTGAGCTGTGCATCACGCGGCAGATCATTACGGCAATCAAGACCGCGACGAGACAGAAGCATATTCCACTGAATTCCTATGTTTCTCTGGATAAGCCGATTTATGATGAGGATTCAGACCGTACACTGCTGGATGTTATATGCGGTACGGCGGTATCCGATCCAGAAGAACTGGTGATTAACCAGGAAGAGTTTGTTGGCTTGGAAGATAAAATGTCTGAAATACTGAGTGATCTGGAGCGGAAAGTGCTGATGCTTTATTTAGATGGCCGTTCCTATCAAGAGATCGCAGTAGATTTGAGACGTCATGTTAAATCTATTGATAATGCCCTCCAGCGGGTAAAGCGTAAGCTTGAACGCTATCTGGAGGTTCGGGATAATTAGAAGAATGAACGATGTGTGAAAGGCTCAATTTGAGCCTTTTTTTACTTCATTTCGAAATCCCGGTGTTTCAGTTATTGGAAGTATGACCATAATGGTAAGTAAATGCAGCCCGCATTCAGAGAGAAAAAGGCTTGAAAAGGCGTCAACCATGTGATAAAGTGTTTTAGGTAGGCCTAAATTCGCGTGTTTTATGAATGGAACGTTGTTACAGCATTGGAACAACGGTTTTGTTCATCTCGCAGGAATTTCGATTGTCTGTTACAGGACAAACCGATCTTTCTACTAGGATCAATATCGGTTCTTCTGATGAAGAAGGACGTCTTCGGGAGGTGCAAATCATGCGGGTAATTATCACTTTGGCTTGTACAAGCTGCAAACAAAGAAACTACACAACCACAAAGAACAAGCGAAATCACCCCGACCGCATGGAGATGAAGAAATTTTGCAAGTTCTGTAACGAGCAAACTCCTCATCGCGAAACCAGATAGTTTTTTGGAGGTGTAGTCGGCGTGAAACGTAGTTTCAAGTCTCTGTTTTCCTTTTTCTCTGAAAGCTGGGCGGAACTTAAAAAAGTTCGCTGGCCCAATCGTAAAGAACTGACGAACTATTCACTCATTGTTATCGGCACCGTTGTGTTTGTCACAATTTATTTTTGGGTTTTAGACATCGGTATTTCCGCTGTGATCGAAGCGATAATTTAGAAGGGTCCCAGGTGGCTTGATATGGAAAAAAGATGGTATGTGGTTCATACCTATTCCGGGTATGAGAATAAAGTCAAAGCCAATTTGGAAAAACGTGTCGAGTCCATGGGCATGGAGGACAAAATATTCCGCGTTCTTGTTCCTATGGAAGAAGAAATCGTAAACAAGGACGGTAAGAAAAAGACCGTCATGCGTAAAGTTTACCCGGGATATGTCTTGGTCGAAATGATTCAAACCGATGATTCTTGGTATGTTGTCCGCAATACACCGGGGGTTACGGGCTTTGTCGGTTCGACAGGCTCCGGTTCTAAACCGACGCCTTTGCTTCCAGAAGAAGTTGAACAGATTCTGAAGCATATGGGCATGGAAGAACCGAAACCGAAGATTGAATTCGACATCAAGGAATCTGTTCGTATCAAGGTTGGTCCTTTTGCGAATTTCGTGGGCTCCGTGGAAGAGATTTTGGCTGAAAAGAGTAAGCTTAAGGTTCACGTCAACATGTTTGGACGGGAAACCCCGCTGGAGTTGGATTATACTCAAGTGGAGAAGTTATAAATACTTCAGGTTTCTTGTGGGAGGGCGTAAAGCGTCCGATACCACTATTGATGCAAGGAGGTGTCTTACATGGCGAAGAAAATTATCAAGATGGTAAAACTGCAAATTCCTGCAGGTAAAGCGAACCCAGCTCCTCCAGTAGGTCCAGCATTGGGTCAAGCAGGTGTCAACATCATGGCATTCTGTAAAGAATTCAACGCTCGTACTGCTGATCAAGCTGGCTTGATCATTCCGGTTGAAATTTCGGTGTTTGAGGATCGTTCCTTTACATTTATCACCAAAACTCCACCGGCTGCTGTTCTGCTTCGTGTGGCTGCCAAGATCGAAAAAGGATCCGGCGAACCAAACAAGAAGAAAGTTGCAACGGTTAAACGTGATGCGGTTCGTCAAATCGCAGAACAAAAAATGCCTGACCTGAACGCTGCAACTGTTGAAGCTGCAATGTTGATGGTTGAAGGTACTGCCCGTAGTATGGGTATCACAATCGAAGACTAATACTCTTTCGATGCTACCGGATTAGATCCGGAATATGTGGGAGGAAATTCCGCTAACACCACAAAGGAGGAAAACAATCATGGCTAAACACGGTAAGAAATACCTTGAAGCTGCTAAGCTGATTGACAGCGAAGCAACTTATGAGCCTTCGGAAGCCGTTGAACTGGTGAAGAAGGCAGCAGTTGCCAAATTCGACGAAACTGTTGAAGTGGCTGTACGTTTGGGTGTAGACCCTCGTAAACAAGACCAGGCTGTTCGTGGCGTTGTAGTCCTGCCTCACGGTACGGGTAAAACGCAACGCGTTCTGGTATTTGCAAAAGGTGAAAAAGCGAAGGAAGCCGAAGCGGCTGGCGCGGATTTTGTTGGCGATCAAGATATGATTAACAAAATTCAACAGGGCTGGTTCGAATTCGACGTCTGCGTAGCTACACCTGATATGATGAGTGAAGTCGGTAAATTGGGCCGTCTGCTCGGTGGTAAAGGCCTGATGCCTAACCCTAAAGCCGGCACGGTTACATTCGATGTTGCTAAGGCTGTTCAAGAAATTAAAGCCGGTAAAATCGAGTACCGTCTGGACAAAGCAGGTCAAATTCACGCTCCAATCGGCAAAGTATCCTTTGATGCGGATAAACTCAATGAAAACCTCAAGTCTCTTGTGGATGCATTGAACCGCGCGAAGCCAGCTGCTGCTAAAGGTGTATACCTGAAGAACATCGCTGTATCTTCGACTATGGGACCTAGCGCTCGCGTGAACACAGCTTCTTTTAAATAATATTTACCATTGACTTACTTGTCATGGTTTGATATTATGTAACAGTTGTGAGTCCTTGTGACTGACCATTAAAGTTGAATATGCTTACCGTAGACAGTAGGTGCCGTTAGCTGGCTTAATTTCCTACCGAGGTGTTATGATAGAACGTCAGCAGTTTGTCCGGGAGACCGGCATAATGATGCTTCATCAGGCCTTCGTGATTCTACGGAGGCTTTTTTAGTGCCCGTAGGATGGTGGCCGTCATGGTCCCAGCTAACCATACAATCAGGAGGTGTAGACATTGGCAAACGCAAAAGTGATTCAAGCTAAACAAGACGCGGTTGACGTAGTAACTGCTAAGTTGCGCGAAAGTGTGACAACAGTTGTAGTTGACTATCGTGGATTGAACGTTACCCAAGTAACAGAACTGCGTAAGCAGCTTCGTGAAGCTGGTATCGAATTTCAAGTATTGAAAAACTCCCTGCTTCGCCGTGCGACAGCAGCTGCAGAGCTGACTGAGCTGGATGAAGCGTTGGCAGGTCCGACGGCTGTTGCTTTCGGTACTGAGGATGTTGTGGCTCCAGCGAAAATCTTGAACGATTTCGCTAAGAAAAACGACGCTTTGGAACTGAAAGGCGCAGTAGTAGAAGGCCGTGTCATCGGAGTGGACGAAATCAAAGCGCTGGCGGAACTTCCGTCCCGCGAAGGTCTCTTGTCCATGCTCCTCAGCGTGCTTCAAGCCCCAATGCGCAACTTCGCGCTTGCGGTTAAAGCCGTGGCTGACAAAGAAGAACAAGGCGCGTAAGCTCCTTATTCAACAAGCTGTATAAACAACTAAATCCTAAATATAAAATGGAGGTTCAACCCAAATGAGCAAAGAGCAAATCTTGGAAGCAATCAAAGGCATGTCCGTTCTGGAACTGAACGATCTCGTTAAAGCAATCGAAGAAGAATTCGGCGTAACTGCTGCAGCTCCAGTAGCTGTTGCAGGTGCAGGCGCTGGCGCAGCTGCTGAAGCTGAGCAATCTGAATTCGACGTAATCCTGACTGGTGCAGGCGCGTCCAAAATCAACGTTATCAAAGTTGTTCGCGAAATCACAGGCCTCGGCTTGAAAGAAGCGAAAGAACTCGTTGACAACGCACCAAAACCACTGAAAGAAAAAGTAAGTAAAGAAGATGCAGAAGCTGTTAAAGCTAAATTGGAAGAAGCAGGCGCATCCGTAGAAGTGAAGTAATTCCTTCTATACTGCAGCATGAATCAAACCCCTTGAATATTAGTTCAAGGGGTTTGTTATTGTAATAGATTGTTTTTTCAAGAAGAAGGCTATATTAGAGTTAGAGAGTTTTTAAGGTTTGGTGCCGTATTCACGGCAATCGATTTTGTGATACGGAGGTTGACATGCCGAATCAGCATTATTATACGAACCAGCCAGTAACCGGACATAACAGGCGGGAACTGGAAACGGTACTTCGTGGCAGTAAATTCAAGTTTATTAGTGATGCAGGTGTTTTTTCTAAGAGTGGAGTGGATTATGGGAGTAAGGTGCTGATTGAAGCCCTTGATATTCCAAGTCAGTCCAATGTGCTTGATGTCGGATGCGGTTATGGGCCGATCGGGCTTTCTGCAGCGAGAATTGCAAAGGACGGCCATGTAACGATGATAGATATCAACAGCCGTGCGGTAGAATTAGCCAAGGAAAATGCGAGACTCAATGGAATTGGTAATGTCACTATAATGGAAAGTGACCTGTTCACAGCAGTAGAGGGTAAGGAATTTGATATCGTTCTAACCAATCCGCCTATACGGGCAGGCAAAGAAACGGTACACAAAATTTTTGAACAAGCCTTTGAGCATCTGAAGGATCAGGGGCAGCTGTGGGTGGTCATTCAGAAAAAACAAGGCTCCCCATCGGCCAAAGCCAAACTGGAAAGCCTGTTTTCTCAAGTGGAGGAAGTGACGAAGGACAAGGGCTACCGGATATTCAAAGCGGTAAAGACTACATCCTGAACTGGCAAATAGGCTATTGACTCGGATTTCTGGCTGTGGTATTATTATAAAATGTCAGTATTAGGATGGTCTCCTTGTCTTTAGTTTGCTGAAATGTCAAGACTTGATGTGGGTATCATTGCATAAAGTCAGTCATATTGACGTATAATATGTACATTTTGGGCAAATCTACTGGATATGAGAGGATTATCATAACCATGGATAAGCTGCTCTTTTTTCGAAAGATATTCGATAAGGGCTTTTCTCTATTTATGGGAGTTTCCTCTGTACGTTCCATTATAGTGTTACAAACAGAGGTTCGCAATGAATTTTTAAAAGTGAGTAGACATGAGGGGTGAGTTTAAGTTGGCAGGACATCTTGTTCAATATGGTCGACGCACTCGGCGAAGTTATGCACGTATTACTGAGGTACTCGAAGTTCCGAACCTGATTGAAATCCAACAAAAATCTTATGAATGGTTTTTGGAGGAAGGGTTGCGCGAAATGTTCCAAGACATCTCGCCGATTCAGGATTTTACAGGAAACTTGGTGCTGGAGTTTATCGACTACAGCCTTGGAGAACCGAAATACACCGTCGATGACGCGAAAGAACGCGACGTAACTTATGCGGCGCCGCTCCGTGTTAAAGTCCGGCTCATCAACAAAGAGACTGGAGAGGTCAAGGAGCAAGAAGTGTTCATGGGAGACTTTCCGTTAATGACGGAAACCGGAACATTTATCATTAATGGTGCCGAACGGGTCATTGTCAGCCAGTTGGTTCGCTCTCCCAGCGTCTATTTCAGCACTAAAGTTGATAAAAACGGTAAGAAAACATACACTGCGACCGTTATTCCGAATCGCGGCGCATGGCTGGAGCTGGAGACGGACGCTAAGGATATTGTATATGTACGGATCGACCGTACCCGCAAAATACCGGTAACCGTACTGCTTCGTGCGCTCGGTTTCGGTACAGACGCAGAGATTTTGGAACTGCTGGGTGATGACGAGTACATTCGTAATACCCTGGATAAAGACAACACGGATTCGACGGAAAAGGCGCTTATTGAGATCTACGAACGCCTTCGTCCAGGCGAGCCTCCGACGTTGGACAATGCAAAGAGCCTCTTGGTAGCACGTTTCTTTGATCCGAAGCGCTATGATCTGGCGAACGTTGGTCGTTATAAGATCAACAAGAAGCTTCATATTAAAAACCGTCTCTTCAATCAGCGTTTGGCTGAGAGTCTGATTGACGTGGAAACGGGTGAGATCATTGCTGAAGCTGGTCAAACCGTAGACCGCCGTCTTTTGGACGAGATTATGCCTCACCTAGAGAAGAGTGTCGGCTACAAAACATATCATGTTGCGGGCGGCGTTCAGGATAGTGAGGATATTACACTTCAGACGATCGATGTGTTCTCGCCAATCGAGGACGGTAAAGTCGTTAAGATTATCGCCAATGGCAACATCGATAAATCGGTGAAGCATATTACGCAGGCGGACATTATTTCGTCCATCAGCTATTTCATGGATTTACTGCACGGTATCGGCAACACGGATGACATTGACCACCTGGGTAACAGACGTCTGCGTTCCGTAGGTGAACTTCTGCAGAACCAGTTCCGTATCGGTCTTTCCCGTATGGAGCGCGTTGTTCGTGAAAGAATGTCGATCCAGGATGCGAGTGTTATTACACCGCAGGCTCTCATCAACATTCGCCCGGTTATTGCATCGATTAAAGAGTTCTTCGGTAGCTCACAGTTGTCCCAGTTTATGGACCAGACGAACCCGCTTGCTGAACTGACGCATAAACGCCGTCTTTCCGCACTCGGACCTGGTGGTTTGACTCGGGAACGCGCGGGCTTTGAAGTCCGAGACGTTCACCACAGTCACTATGGCCGTATGTGTCCGATCGAGACTCCAGAGGGACCGAACATCGGTTTGATTAACTCCCTGTCTACATTTGCCCGTATTAACGAATACGGATTTATCGAAGCGCCTTATCGCTGGGTTGATCCGAAGACGGGTCAGGTAACAGAGCAGATCGATTATCTGACTGCTGATGAGGAAGATAACTATGTTGTAGCTCAGGCGAACGCAAGTTTAACAGAAGACAGTAAGTTTGCGGACGATATGGTAATTGTTCGTTATAACAAACAGGCCGATAACATTTTGCCAATGCCTAAAGATCGTGTGGATTACATGGACGTTTCGCCTAAACAGGTGGTATCTGTCGCTACGGCGCTGATTCCGTTCCTCGAGAACGATGACTCCAACCGTGCCCTCATGGGATCTAACATGCAGCGTCAAGCTGTTCCGCTTCTTATTCCGAAAGCACCGCTTGTCGGAACAGGAATGGAGCATAAATCCGCGAAAGATTCCGGTGTATGTATTGTATCCAAATATGACGGAATTATTGAGCGCTCAACAGCTAATGAAATCTGGCTCCGCCGCGTGGAAAATGTGGACGGACAAGAAGTCAAAGGCGATATCATTAAACATAAATTACACAAATTTATGCGTTCGAACCAAGGTACATGTATTAACCAGCGTCCAATCGTCCAACGTGGCGATGTAATCAAGAAGGGGGATATCCTTGCGGATGGTCCTTCGACTGAGATGGGCGAATTGGCACTTGGACGTAACGTTGTCGTAGCTTTCATGACCTGGGAAGGTTATAACTACGAGGATGCGATTCTTCTTTCTGAGAAGCTCGTGAAAGAGGATGTCTACACTTCGATTCACATCGAGGAGTATGAATCTGAAGCTCGAGATACAAAGCTTGGACCAGAAGAAATCACACGTGATATTCCGAACGTCGGTGAAGAAGCGCTGAAAAATCTTGATGAGCGCGGAATTATTCGTATCGGTGCTGAGATCAGTGCAGGCGACATCTTGGTTGGTAAAGTAACACCTAAGGGTGTAACGGAACTGACGGCTGAAGAGCGTCTCCTTCATGCGATCTTTGGTGAGAAAGCTCGCGAAGTGCGTGACACCTCGCTGCGCGTTCCTCACGGTAGTGATGGTATCATCGTTGATGTGAAGGTGTTTACTCGCGAGAACGGTGATGAATTGCCGCCGGGCGTAAACCAACTGGTTCGCGTGTACATCGCTCAGAAACGTAAAATCTCCGAAGGTGACAAAATGGCCGGACGTCACGGTAACAAAGGTGTCGTTGCCCGTATTTTGCCTGAGGAAGACATGCCGTTCCTGCCTGATGGCACACCTGTACAGGTTGTTCTTAACCCGCTTGGTGTACCTTCACGTATGAACATCGGTCAGGTATTGGAAGTTCACTTGGGTATGGCTGCTCTGCAGCTTGGTATTCACGTGGCTACGCCAGTATTTGATGGAGCAAGCGAGTATGATGTGTTTGATACAATGGAAGAAGCAGGCATGCAGCGTAATGGTAAGACCGTTTTGTATGATGGCCGTACAGGAGAGCGTTTCGAGCGCGAAGTTACTGTTGGTGTCATGCACATGATCAAGCTGGCGCACATGGTTGATGATAAAATCCACGCCCGTTCTACGGGACCATACTCTCTCGTTACGCAACAGCCGCTCGGTGGTAAAGCACAGTTCGGTGGACAGCGTTTCGGTGAGATGGAAGTATGGGCGCTTGAAGCATATGGCGCCGCATATACACTGCAAGAAATTCTTACCGTTAAGTCCGATGACGTGGTCGGTCGGGTGAAAACCTACGAATCGATCGTCAAGGGTGAGAACGTCCCGGAACCAGGTGTTCCAGAATCGTTCAAGGTATTGATTAAGGAACTTCAATCTCTCGGTATGGACGTCAAAATCCTTAGCGAGAACGAGGAAGAAATCGAGATGAGAGAACTCGATGATGAAGAAGATGCGGCAGGCGATAAACTGAGCCTTAACTTGGAAGGCACTGAAGTCGGAGTGGAATAACGGTCAGTCGTCACCCCGCCGGTTAACAGCCGGCGGTGGTGTTATGATCGGAGCACATAATTAGGACTAAGTTGAGGAGGGTTGCTCCTTGTTGGACGTTAACAATTTTGAGTATATGAAAATCGGTCTCGCTTCCCCGGAGAAGATTCGTTCTTGGTCTCGTGGAGAAGTAAAGAAGCCGGAAACAATTAACTACCGTACATTGAAGCCTGAGAAGGAAGGTCTTTTCTGCGAACGTATTTTTGGTCCGCAAAAAGACTGGGAGTGCCATTGCGGCAAGTACAAACGCGTCCGTTATAAAGGCGTAGTCTGCGACCGTTGCGGCGTTGAAGTTACCCGCGCTAAAGTCCGTCGTGAACGTATGGGCCACATTGAACTGGCTGCTCCTGTATCCCACATCTGGTATTTCAAAGGTATTCCAAGCCGTATGGGTCTGGCTTTGGATATGTCTCCAAGATCTCTGGAAGAGATCATCTATTTTGCATCTTATGTCGTGACGGATCCAGGAGATACGCCGCTTGAGAAGAAACAACTGTTGTCCGAGAAGGAATACCGCAGCTATCGTGAGAAATACGGTTACGGATTCCAAGCTGGCATGGGTGCAGAAGCTGTAAAGAAACTTCTTCAAGATCTGGATGTAGAGAAAGAACTCGAATTCCTGAAAGAAGAACTGCGTACTGCACAAGGTCAACGTCGTAACCGTGCGATCAAGCGTCTTGAAGTTATTGAAGCGTTCCGAAACTCCGGGAACAAACCGGGGTGGATGGTGTTGGACGTATTGCCGGTCATTCCTCCAGAACTGCGCCCGATGGTTCAGTTGGACGGCGGACGCTTTGCGACTTCCGACTTGAATGATCTGTACCGTCGTGTAATCAACCGGAATAACCGTCTGAAAAGACTGCTTGATCTTGGTGCACCTGATATTATCGTTCAGAACGAAAAACGGATGCTTCAAGAAGCCGTGGACGCACTGATTGATAACGGTCGCCGTGGTCGTCCAGTTACAGGACCGGGTAACCGTCCTCTGAAATCTCTCAGTCACATGCTGAAAGGTAAACAAGGACGTTTCCGTCAGAACTTGCTCGGTAAACGTGTTGACTATTCCGGTCGTTCCGTTATCGTTGTAGGACCTTATCTGAAGATGTACCAGTGCGGATTGCCTAAGAAAATGGCGCTGGAACTGTTTAAGCCTTTTGTTATGAAAGAGTTGGTCAATAAAGGCCTGGCTCATAATATTAAGAGTGCGAAACGTAAAGTGGAACGCGTAAGTCCAGAAGTTTGGGATGTGCTCGAAGAGGTAATCAAAGAACATCCAGTACTTCTGAACCGTGCCCCTACCCTTCACAGACTCGGTATTCAGGCGTTTGAACCGATTCTGGTAGAAGGTCACGCGATCCGTCTTCACCCGCTCGTATGTACAGCTTACAACGCTGACTTTGACGGTGACCAAATGGCTGTTCACGTTCCGTTGTCTGCGGAAGCACAAGCGGAAGCACGTCTCCTGATGCTTGCATCCGGAAACATTTTGAACCCTAAAGACGGTAAGCCTGTCGTTACACCTTCACAGGATATGGTCCTTGGTTCCTTCTATCTGACAATGGACAACAAGGAAGAAAAAGGAACAGGCATGATCCTGGGCAGTGTGAACGAGGCTGTGTCCGCATATCAGCGTGGAGCAGCAGGTCTGCATGCACGTGTAGCTATTCCGGTTAAAGCTCTGGGTAAAACAATCTTTACGGAAGATCAGCAAAAAGCGATGCTTGTTACCACTGTGGGACGGATTATCTTTAACGAAATCTTCCCGGCCAGCTTCCCTTACATTAACGAAGCGACTCGTGTGAACCTGTTCCAAGGTACACCTGAGAAATACTTTGTATATGAAAAAGGTGCGAATATCCAGGAAGTTATTCAAAGTCTTCCGATCAGCGGTGCTGTCGGAAAAGAATACCTGGGTCAAATCATTGCACGCTGCTTTGAGACTTATCACACAACTGAGACTTCTATTATTCTCGATAAAATCAAGCAGCTTGGATTCACATATTCCACACGTTCTGGTGTTACCGTTGCGGTGTCCGACGTTATCGTTCCGCCTGAGAAGACTGAAATTCTCAAAGAGTCCGATGGGAAGGTTAGTGTCGTAATGAACCAGTATCGCCGTGGATTGATTACGAACGAAGAGCGCTATGACCGTGTTATCGATATTTGGTCCAAAGCGAAGGACGATCTTACTGAGGTGCTCATGAAATCGATGGATCGCTTCAACTCCATCATGCTCATGGTTGATTCTAAAGCACGGGGTAACAAATCTCAGATTACTCAGCTCGGCGGTATGCGTGGTCTGATGGCCAACCCGTCCGGACGGATTATCGAGATGCCGATCAAATCGAACTTCCGTGAAGGTCTGACCGTACTCGAGTACTTCCTGTCTACTCACGGTGCCCGTAAAGGTCTTGCCGATACGGCTCTTCGTACCGCTGACTCCGGTTACTTGACCCGTCGTCTCGTTGACGTGGCACAGGATGTCATCGTACGTGAAGATGAGTGTAGTACGGATAAAGGCTTCACAGTTAGCCGGATTCAAGACGGTAAGGAAGTTATCGAGGATCTCTACGACCGTATTGAAGGACGCTATGCTTTTGAGACTGTCCGTCATCCGGAGACTAAAGAGGTTATCGTCAACCGTAATGAATTGATCGACTCTGACAAAGCTGACGAAATCGTTAAAGCTGGTGTCGAGAAACTACAAATCCGTTCCATTCTCAGCTGCCGTGCGCGTTATGGTGTCTGCAAGAAGTGTTACGGACGTAACCTGGCGACAGGTAAGTTTGTCGAGATTGGTGAAGCGGTTGGTATTATCGCTGCTCAATCGATCGGTGAACCAGGAACACAGCTCACTATGCGTACGTTCCATACCGGGGGCGTTGCGGGTGATGACATCACCCAAGGTTTGCCGCGTATCCAAGAGCTCTTTGAGGCCCGTAATCCTAAAGGTCAAGCAACGATCAGTGAGATTGACGGTGTCGTTAAAGAGATCCGTGAAACGAAAGACCGCCGTGAAATTGAAATCCAAGGTGAAGCGGAAACGAAAACATATTCCGTTACTTATGGCTCCCGTCTGCGCGTAAGCGAAGGCAAGCACATCGAAGCCGGGGATGAATTGACGGATGGTTCGATCGACCCTAAAGAAATGCTCCGCATCAAGGGTATCCGCGGCGTGCAGAACTATATTCTTCAGGAAGTTCAGCGCGTATACCGGAACCAGGGTGTAGAAATTAACGATAAACACGTCGAAGTTATGATTCGTCAGATGCTGCGTAAGATCCGCATCGTTGATGCAGGAGATACCAATCTGCTGCCAGGCTCCTTCGTGGACATTCACGAATATGAATCTGCCAACAAAGAAGCAATTCTATCAGGCAAAGAGCCAGCAGTGGCTAAACCGGTTCTGCTCGGTATTACGAAAGCTTCCCTTGAGACGGATTCATTCCTTTCCGCTGCCTCCTTCCAGGAGACAACGCGCGTGTTGACTGACGCAGCCATTAAAGGTAAAGTCGATCAGTTGCTCGGACTGAAAGAGAATGTTATCATCGGTAAACTGATCCCTGCTGGTACGGGTATGAACCGCTACCGCAGCGTTAAGTTTGAGGGTCAGGAAGATGGGAACGGCGAGAATCAGGAACTGGAGACCGCTAACGTAGAATAAAGAAGAATGATAGGGAGGCAGGGAGTTTGCCTGGATTAACAATTGGGCAAATTTCTCTCCCTGAATTTCTTTTTTACCTTGATATTATGCTTGACATCATTTAATGCAGATGCTAATATAGCAAAGGTGCGTGAGTAGTAGCTTTATCCCTGTTCTTTTGGAGGAATATCCAATGTCTAATGATAAAGGATTACAGGATGCTCATGTTAAGATTGGCACCAAACAAACAATGAAGGCCGTTGAAACCGGTCAGGCTACAGAAGTTTATGTGGCTGAAGATTGCGACCAGCGTTTGACTTCCAAAATCGTGACCCTGTGCGTTAAGCACGGTGTAGATATTACGTATGTGCCTACAATGAGAGCACTCGGAGAGGCCTGCGGCATCGAAGTCGGTGCAGCAATGGTAGCAGTCTTAAAACAGTGAGTACGATCTGTTTTTGTTGGAGAAGGGTTCTTCTCTCGGCAAAAACTTTTCATTTGTTCTTTTATGAACCGCCTGGGTCTGTGGACTTAAAAAGGTTTGTAATAGGATGAGAAATATAGGAAGGGGGTGGCAGCATGCCAACAATCAACCAACTGGTCCGTAAGGGCCGTCAAGCTAAAGTTTACAAATCGAAGTCACCGGCACTGCAAAAAGGATTCAACGCTTTGAAACGTGAGGATACCAATTTGAGTGCTCCGCAAAAACGCGGTGTGTGTACTCGTGTGGGTACTATGACTCCACGTAAACCGAACTCTGCACTTCGTAAATATGCTCGTGTTCGTTTAACGAACCGCATCGAGGTGACTGCTTACATTCCAGGTATCGGACATAACTTGCAAGAGCACAGTGTTGTTCTGATCCGTGGCGGTAAAGTAAAAGACCTTGCAGGGGTACGTTATCACATCGTTCGTGGTGCACTTGATACCGCTGGTGTTAACAACCGTATGCAAGCTCGTTCCAAATATGGCGCGAAACGTCCTAAAGCAAAGAGCTAAATTAAGTTACATGTTGAAATGACATGATTGAAGAAAGGGGGATATCCATGCCACGCAAAGGTCCAGTTACTAAAAGAGACGTGCTGCCGGATCCGGTGTATAACAGCAAGCTCGTTACTCGTCTGATCAACCGCATCATGCTGGATGGTAAGAGAGGTGTTGCTCAAAGCATTCTCTACAATTCATTCAAACTAATCCAAGAACGTACGGGTAATGACCCAATGGAAGTGTTTGAAGCAGCCATCAAGAACATCATGCCGGTTCTGGAAGTTAAAGCTCGCCGTGTCGGCGGTGCAAACTACCAGGTGCCTATCGAAGTAAAACCAGAGAGACGTACATCCTTGGGATTACGTTGGCTCGTAAACTACTCCCGCAACCGCGGCGAGAAGACTATGGAAGAGCGTTTGGCGGCTGAGATTATCGATGCTTCCAACAACACTGGTGCTTCTGTTAAGAAACGTGAAGACACGCACAAAATGGCTGAAGCGAACAAAGCGTTTGCTCACTACCGTTGGTAGGATAAAGTCATTAACAAACTTTAATTTTGAAGGGAGACTATTCGCATGGCAAGAGAGTTCTCCTTGAAAAATACACGGAACATCGGGATCATGGCGCATATTGACGCTGGTAAAACTACTACGACGGAACGTATCTTGTTCTACACAGGCCGTACTCATAAAATTGGTGAAACCCACGAGGGTTCCGCTACTATGGACTGGATGGAGCAAGAACAGGAGCGCGGAATCACGATCACTTCCGCTGCGACTACCGCTTCTTGGAAGGGTCACCGCGTTAATATTATCGACACCCCGGGGCACGTTGACTTCACAGTAGAAGTTGAACGTTCCCTTCGTGTATTGGATGGGGCAGTAGGTGTATTCAGTGCGAAAGAGGGCGTAGAACCTCAGTCGGAAACCGTATGGAGACAAGCAGACCGTTACGGTGTACCGCGGATCGCATATGTAAACAAAATGGACATTATCGGCGCCGATTACCTCAATGTTGTTAAAGACATGAAGGAGCGTCTTCAAGCCAATGCGGTAGCTATTCAGCTTCCGATCGGTGCAGAGGCTGACTTTCTCGGCATCATCGATATTATCACGGAAAAGGCCTTTATGTATAAGGATGACCTTGGACAAAATATCGAAGAAACCGAAATTCCAGCGGAATACAAAGATCAAGTTGAAGAACTTCGTAGCGAACTGATTGAGAAGGTTGCAGAACTTGACGAAGAATTGACTATGAAATACCTTGAAGGTGAAGAAATCTCTGTTGATGAGATCAAAGCAGCTCTTCGTAAAGGTGTTATAGAAGTTAAGATCTTCCCAGTAATCTGTGGTTCTTCTTATCGTAACAAAGGGGTTCAGCTTATGCTGGACGCTGTTATCGATTTCTTGCCGGCTCCAACCGATGTGCCAAGCATCCAAGGTCACTTGGAAGATGGTACAGAAGTAGAACGCCACTCCTCAGACGAGGAACCGTTCGCTGCATTGGCATTTAAAATTATGACAGACCCTTACGTTGGTAAGCTGACGTTCTTCCGTGTGTACTCCGGTGTTTTGCAATCCGGCTCTTACGTACTGAATGCAACGAAAAACAAACGCGAACGTATCGGACGTATCCTGCAAATGCACGCGAACAGCCGTCAAGAAATCACTGTAGTTTACGCTGGTGATATCGCAGCAGCTGTAGGTTTGAAAGATACGGGTACAGGTGATACACTGTGTGATGAGAAGAATCCAGTTATTCTCGAGTCCATGAACTTCCCTGATCCGGTTATCGAAATCGCAGTTGAACCAAAAACAAAAGCCGACCAAGATAAATTGGGCGTTGCTCTCGGTAAGTTGACTGAAGAGGATCCAACTCTTCGTGCTCATACGGACGAGGAAACTGGCCAGACGATCTTGGCAGGTATGGGTGAGCTTCACTTGGACGTTATCATCGACCGCATGCGTCGTGAGTTCAAGGTAGAAACCAACGTGGGTAAACCACAGGTAGCTTACCGCGAAACCTTCCGTGCATCAGCACGTGTTGAAGGTAAATTCGTTCGTCAGTCCGGTGGTCGTGGTCAATACGGTCACGTATGGGTTGAGTTCGAACCTCTGGAAGCAGGTAGCGGTAACCAATTCGAGAGCAAGGTTGTCGGTGGTTCCGTACCTAGAGAATACATTGGACCTGCACAACAAGGTATTGAAGAGCAAATGAAGAACGGCGTAATTGCCGGCTTTCCGCTTGTTGACGTTAAAGCAACAATCGTCGACGGTTCATACCATGATGTCGATTCCAACGAAATGGCGTTTAAAATCGCCGGTTCGATGGCTCTTAAAGCAGCTAAGGAAAAGTGTAAGCCTGTCCTGCTTGAGCCAATTATGAAAGTAGAAGTTACTGTGCCTGAGGAATACATGGGCGACGTAATGGGTATGCTGAACTCCCGCCGTGGACGGATCGAAGGTATGGATTCCCGTGGTGGTACTCAAATTATCCGTGCGAAAGTACCTCTTTCCGAAATGTTCGGTTACTCTACTACACTTCGCTCCGGTACACAAGGACGCGGTGTGTTCTCCATGGAACTCTCCCACTATGAAGAAGTTCCTAAGAACATCTCCGAAGAAATCGTGTCCAAGGTTAAAGGCGGAGAGTAATAAAGTTTTTCCTGCTGGACGAAGGGCGGGATGAAAATCCCGTTAACCTTTAGTCCGGCCTAAACATATATATCCCCTTAAGGAGGAATTGTTCAAATGGCAAAGGCTAAATACGAACGTACTAAACCCCATGTTAACATCGGTACTATCGGTCACGTTGACCATGGTAAAACAACTTTGACTGCTGCAATTACAAGTGTATTGTCCACAACTTACGGTGGTGCAGCAATGTCCTTCGACCAAATCGACAAAGCTCCAGAAGAGCGCGAACGCGGTATCACAATCTCTACTTCCCACGTAGAGTATGAAACTGAATCCCGTCACTATGCACACGTTGACTGCCCAGGTCACGCTGACTATGTTAAAAACATGATCACTGGTGCAGCTCAAATGGACGGCGCTATCCTGGTTGTATCCGCAGCTGACGGTCCTATGCCGCAAACTCGCGAACACATCCTGTTGTCCCGTCAAGTAGGCGTTCCTTACATCGTTGTATTCTTGAACAAATGCGACATGGTTGAAGACGAAGAGCTTCTGGAATTGGTTGAAATGGAAGTTCGTGACCTTCTGAGCGAGTATGACTTCCCAGGCGATGACACTCCGATCACTCGTGGTTCCGCTCGTGAAGCTCTGCAAAACCCAACTGGCGAATGGGCTCAAAAAATCGTTGAAATGTTCAAAACGATTGACGAGTATATCCCATTGCCAGAGCGCGACACTGACAAGCCTTTCTTGATGCCTGTCGAAGACGTATTCTCCATCACTGGTCGTGGTACCGTTGCTACAGGTCGTGTAGAGCGTGGTACGATCAAAGTTGGTGAAGAAATCGAAATCGTTGGTATCGCTGAAGAAACTAAGAAATCCGTTGTTACGGGCGTTGAAATGTTCCGTAAATTGCTGGATTCCGCTCAAGCTGGTGACAACATCGGAGCATTGCTTCGTGGTGTAGACCGTACTCAAATCGAGCGTGGACAAGTATTGGCTAAGCCAGGTTCTGTTAAGCCTCATACAGAATTTACTGCTCAAATTTACGTACTCAGCAAAGAAGAGGGTGGACGTCACAAGCCTTTCTTCACTGGATACCGTCCACAGTTCTACTTCCGTACTACAGATGTAACTGGTGTAATCAGCCTTCCAGAAGGTTCTGAAATGGTTATGCCTGGTGACAACATTACGGTTACTGTTAGTCTGATCTCTCCAATCGCGATTGAAGATGGTACTAAATTCTCCATTCGTGAAGGCGGCCGTACCGTTGGTGCAGGTTCCGTTGCTTCCATCCTTAAGTAATTAAGGCTTTAAGCCTCAAATATAGCAACAATGTACTGTAACGAGCAACAGTGTGATGTAACAATAAATAGAGCCTGATCCTAATGGATCGGGCTCTATTTTTTTAGAGATAAGAAAGTATAAACTTCGGAGTAAACTGCATCCTTGTCTCCCAAAATAAACTACCGTAAATGCTGTGGTCTGTTTTCTTTGAGGTACGATAATAGACGGTCTTCTTATTATCCACAATTCGTACACAGATTATGTAGGCTAGTATAGGATTATCGCTTTACTTTCTTGTGTACAGTTAATACAATCGTTGTGGAATGTTTGTGTAATATGGAACGGCGAAGTGTTGCCGCTTGAGGAGAGACAAATAATTATATGAAAAGCCCGTTTTCGTTCTTGAAGAAATCAGGTGAAGTAACAGTTAAAACATTAGACTCGGCTTCAACTGTTGAACCTATGTATGATTCAGATATTGAGGATAGATTTATATATCTTGAAAATGTAGGAGAGTTAAATGATCAAATGAGAATGATCGGACTGACAGAAGCAGACCTGGCCCTGCTTCGAAAAATCCGTCCGGTAATGGAACAACATATGGACGCCATTACAGATGCCTTCTATCAATCCGTACTAGATATTGATAAGCTTAGAGAAATAATCGTACAGCATAGTACGATTGATCGTTTGAAACGTACACTTCGTGACCATTTGCTCGAAATTTTTAAAGGTGAAGTGGACGAAGCATATATATCAAAAAGACTTCGGATCGCCCAGATACATAAATTGGTGGGATTGGAGCCCAAGTGGTACTTGTCGGCATTTCAGAATCTCCAGAATGAGTTAATAAGAGTTATTTATCATGAAACCGAGCATGAAGAAGAGCGTTTGAATGTAGTGCAGACGGTAACAAAGCTGCTTAGCTTGGAGCAGCAGCTCGTATTGGATGCCTATGAAAAGGAAAATATGAAAGAAAAGCAGCAGCAATATGAATTGGTTAAAAATGAATTGAAACGTAATATCTCGATATTTGTTGAGGAACTCGCCGATCTGAATCAGAATGTAAACGAAGCTGTAGAAAAGCTTATAACGAGCGGTGGAGAGGTTAGTGATACGTTCCAACGGACAACCGAAACGGCTCTAGGATCAATCAGCTTTGCCAAGGCTGGCGAAGAAAGGATATCGGGATTGGCAGTTCGGATCAATCAGATCGATGAAAGCACTCAAGAAATGCAATTGGCAGTTCAAGAGCTAAATGAATCTTCAAGACAAATCAGTATGATTGTTGACAGTGTACAGGAAATTGCATCACAGATTAAGCTTCTATCATTGAATGCAACGATAGAAGCGGCTCGTGCTGGTGAACACGGAAGAGGCTTTGCCGTTGTTGCTGCGGAAGTTAGCAGATTATCGGAGGATACACGAAGCACTGTCATTCATATATCAGATTTCGTTAATCGTTCAAGAGAACTCACCTATAGGGTTGTAGAGTCTATTAAACATGTACAATCTCTCACACATCAAGGTCGGGAGCAATCAGCGGAGACTAGCTCATTGTTTTCAGATATACTTAAATCTGTACAAGCTAGCACAGATGAGATGATCACAGCGGAAAAAGAAATGCGAATTCTCACGATGACGATTGGTGGCATTGGCCAAGCTACAGCAGAGGCAGCAAGCTCGGCCGACAAATTCAAGTCTGAAGCAGAAAAAATGTAATAGGTTTATCCGTAGAGCATATTCACCGGGAGTATGCTCTTTAAATTTGTTATTATTATATGAAGAGAAAATAATGAAGAGATGCGACAAATGGCTCAATGGCAAGGAAAATGGGCGATGTCTACTAAATATAGGAACAATATTAATGAGAAAATATGTTTTATAATTAAATGCTTGCATTGCGCCTATCTTTTCTATATAATAATGAATGTTGTTCTGCGACGTTGCGATGATGTGAGAGGTTACTGACACACCCGGCCCCTTTGCCATGAGGCAGGTGTCCAGAAAATTTTCACGGAGTATGTCCGATACCAAATTGGGCGATAGAAGGAGGGAATGAAATGGCAAAGCAAAAAATTCGTATTCGCTTGAAAGCATACGACCACAGAATTCTTGATCAATCCGCTGAGAAAATTGTTGAAACAGCAAAACGTTCGGGTGCTGGTGTATCTGGTCCGATCCCGCTGCCAACTGAAAAGCAAATTATTACAGTTCTCCGTGCGGTGCACAAGTATAAGGATTCTCGGGAACAGTTCGAAATGCGTACACACAAACGCTTGATCGACATCGTGAACCCGACTCCACAAACTGTGGATGCCTTGATGCGCTTGGACCTGCCGTCCGGTGTAGATATCGAAATTAAATTGTAAGACTAGAATAACGAAATAGTGAAGGAAAAGAGGTGTCAACATGAAAGGTATCTTAGGGAGAAAGCTCGGAATGACTCAAGTGTTTACCGCTGAAGGTAACGTAATTCCTGTAACGGTTATCGAAGCAGGTCCTTGTGTTGTTTTGCAAAAGAAAGACCTAGAGAACGATGGCTACGAAGCTATTCAAATCGGTTTCTCTGATAAGAAAGAAAACAGATCTAACAAACCTGAAGCAGGACATGCGAAAAAAGCAAACACTGCACCTAAGCGCTACGTTCGCGAAATTCGCGGTGTTGACCTCGCGAGTGTCGAGGTTGGACAAGAAGTAAAGGCTGATGTCTTTGCAGAAGGCGAATTTGTTGACGTAACTGGAATTTCCAAGGGTAAAGGTTTCCAAGGTGTTATCAAACGTTGGGGACAAAGCCGCGGACCAATGTCTCACGGTTCCCGCTACCATCGCCGCCCTGGTTCCATGGGTTCGATCCAAGCTAACCGCGTTCCTAAAGGAAAGCGTCTGCCAGGTCACATGGGCCATGACACGGTTACAATTCAAAAGCTTGAAATCATTAAAGTAGACGTTGAGCGCAACGTACTGCTCGTAAAAGGCTCTATTCCAGGACCTAAAAAAGGTCTTGTGCAAATCAAAGAAACGGTGAAGAAATAATCGCCTGAAGAAAGGAGGAACAATCAATGCCTAAAGTAGCACTTTTTAATATCGACGGCAGCCAAGTTGGTGAAGTTGAGTTGAACGATGCGGTATTTGGCATCGAGCCAAATGTGCACGTTCTGCATGATGCAGTATTGCTACAACGCGCTTCACTGCGTCGTGGTACTCACAAAGTCAAAGGACGTTCTGAAGTACGTGGCGGCGGACGTAAGCCTTGGAAACAAAAAGGTACAGGTCGTGCCCGTCAAGGTTCGATCCGTTCACCACAATGGAAGGGCGGCGGCGTAGTATTTGGACCAACTCCACGTAGCTACTCCATCAAGCTTCCTAAGAAAGTTCGTCGTTTGGCGATCAAATCCGCTTTGTCTTCTAAAGTGATTGACAATGCAATTATCGTACTGGATCAATTGACGCTTAATGCGCCAAAAACGAAAGAGTTCGCTAACATCTTGAGTAACCTTAAGGTTGGACGCAAAGCTCTGATCGTTGCTCCTAGCTATGATGACAATGTAGCCCTTTCCGCTCGTAACATTCCTGGAGTGAAGTTCGTAGCGGCTGATGGCATTAATGTTCTTGACGTACTGACGTACGATCAACTGATCATTACGAAGGAAGCAGTTCAGAAGGTAGAGGAGGTGCTCGCGTAATGAAGGATCCTCGCGATATAATCAAGCGCCCGGTGATCACGGAACGTACGGCTGACTACATGGCGGAGCTGAAATATGCTTTCGAAGTAGACATTCGTGCGAACAAAACCGAGATTAAACAAGCCGTTGAATCCATTTTCAAAGTAAAAGTATCGAACGTGAATACAATGCGTGTTCCTGCGAAGCCGAAGCGTTACGGCCGCCACTCTGGTTACACTACAGAATGGAAGAAAGCTATCGTAACTTTGACAGCTGACAGCAAACCGCTTGAGTTCTTTGAATCGGTTGAATAAGAAATTTCTGAGTAAGGAGGGAAAATTCAGTGCCTATTAAAAAGTATAAACCGACAACCCCGGCTCGACGCAACATGTCCGTGTCGACTTTCGAAGAAGTGACCACGAACCAGCCGGAGAAATCGTTGTTGGCGCCGCTGAGCAAAACAGCTGGTCGTAACAACCAAGGTAAAATTACGGTTCGTCACCATGGCGGCGGACACAAACGTAAATACCGTATCATCGACTTTAAACGTACGAAAGACGGCATTCCAGGTCGCGTTGCTACAATCGAGTATGACCCGAACCGTACTTCGAACATTGCTCTGATCCACTATGCGGACGGAGAGAAACGTTACATTATCGCTCCAAAAGGACTGAAAGTTGGAGATCAAGTTGTTTCCGGCGTTGGTTCTGACATCAAAATCGGTAATGCTCTTCCATTGGAGAATATTCCTGTGGGTACAGTTATCCACAACATTGAATTACAACCAGGTAAAGGCGGACAATTAGTTCGTGCTGCTGGTACAGAAGCACAACTTCTCGGTAAAGAAGAAAAATACGTAACTGTACGTTTGTCTTCCGGTGAAGTTCGTCACATCCTGAAAACCTGCCGTGCTACAATCGGTTCTGTAGGTAACGGAGACCACGAGCTGATCAAGATCGGTAAAGCTGGTCGTAACCGTTGGCTCGGAAAACGTCCTGAAGTACGTGGTGTGGTAATGAACCCTAACGATCACCCTCACGGTGGTGGTGAAGGTCGTGCTCCTATCGGACGTAAATCTCCAATGTCTCCATGGGGTAAACCAACCCTTGGATTCAAGACTCGTAAAAAAGGAAAAGCTTCTGACAAATATATCGTTCGCCGCCGCACGAAGTAATACACACTGTGCATAACTTCGTGTAAGGCAGTGAGTTACGAGACAATTTGGTGAAGGGAGGATTACAATATGAGCCGTAGTTTGAAAAAAGGACCTTTTATTGACGGATATCTGCTCAAAAAAGTGGAGGATATGAACGAATCCAGTAAAAAAGCTGTGATTAAAACATGGTCCCGCCGCTCCACGATTTTCCCGCAATTTATCGGTCACACGTTCGGCGTATACGATGGCCGTAAACACGTGCCTGTATACGTAACGGAAGACATGGTGGGTCACAAGTTGGGCGAGTTCGCGCCAACGCGTACTTACAAAGGTCACGAAGACGATAAGAAAACGAGAAGATAATTAATGAAGCTCTTTGTTTGAGAGGAGGTTAAACAATGGAAGCAAAAGCACATGCAAGATCGATTCGGATTGCTCCTCGTAAAGCTCAACTGGTTGTTGACTTGATCCGCGGTAAGCAAGTTGGTGAAGCGATCGCGATTCTTCGTCACACTCCGAAAGCTGCATCTCCTGTTGTGGAGAAGTTGCTTAACTCAGCTATCGCTAACGCTGAGCATAACTATTCTTTGGACGTAAACAAGTTGGTCGTAACTCAAGTTTACGTTAACCAAGGTCCGACGATGAAACGTTTCCGCCCACGCGCGATGGGACGTGCAAGCCGGATTAACAAACGCACCAGCCACATTACTTTGGTGGTAGCTGAAAAATAAGGAGGGAAAACGTGTGGGCCAAAAGGTAAATCCAGTAGGACTCCGTATCGGTATTATCCGTGATTGGGAATCCAAATGGTATGCAGGCAAAGACTTCGGTGATCTTTTGCTGGAAGACGTTAAAATCCGTGAATACCTGAAAAATAAATTGAAAGACTCCGCTGTATCCCGTATTGAAATCGAGAGAGCGGCTAATCGTGTGAACGTTACGATCCACACTGCGAAACCAGGTATGGTTATCGGTAAAGGTGGTTCGGAAGTTGAAGTACTGCGTGGTCAAGTAACTAAAATCGCAGGCGGCAAGAAAGTTCATATCAATATTTCTGAAATCAAAAACCCTGAGCTGGATGCAATTCTTGTAGCTGAAAGCATTGCACAACAATTGGAGCGTCGTGTTTCTTTCCGTCGTGCATTGAAACAATCGATCCAAAGAACTATGCGTTCTGGAGCAAAAGGGATTAAAACATCGGTCAGCGGACGTCTTGGCGGTGCCGAGATCGCTCGTACTGAAGGCTACAGTGAAGGAACTGTTCCACTTCATACGCTTCGTGCAGACATCGACTATGGTACAGCAGAAGCGCATACGACTTACGGCCGTATCGGCGTGAAAGTATGGATCTATCGTGGAGAGGTACTTCCTACGGCTAAGAAACAAGCTGCTCAGGAAGGAGGCAACTAATCATGTTGGTACCAAAACGTGTAAAACACCGCAAGCAACAGCGCGGCCATATGAAAGGCCGGGCAAAAGGCGGTACTGAAGTGAAATTCGGCGAATTCGGCCTGCAAGCTATGGAACCAGGCTGGATCACGAACCGTCAGATCGAAGCAGCGCGTATTGCGATGACTCGTTATATCCGTCGTGGTGGTCAAGTTTGGATCAAGATTTTCCCAGATAAGCCGATCACTCAAAAGCCTCTCGAGGTGCGGATGGGTAGCGGTAAAGGTAATGTTGAGAAATGGGTTGCAGTTGTAAAACCAGGCAAGATTATGTTTGAACTTGGAGGCGTGTCTGAGGAAATCGCACGCGAAGCGATGCGTCTCGCCGCTCACAAGCTGCCTGTTAAAACGAAGTTTGTGAAACGTGAAGAAGTGGGTGGTGAAGCAAATGAAAGCTAATGAACTGCGCAACTTAACCACTGCAGAAATCGAGCAAAAAATCGCCGGATTTAAAGAAGAACTCTTTAATCTCCGTTTTCAATTGGCTACAGGCCAGCTTGATAATCCGACCCGGATCCGTGACGTGCGCAAAGAAATAGCTCGTGCTAAAACCGTTATCCGTGAAAGAGAACTTGGGATTAGTTAATGAAACGGACGTTGTCGTCTGTATTCAGGAAGGAGGCCAACAATGAGCGAAGAACGCAATGCTCGTAAAGTGCAAATTGGTAAAGTCGTCAGCGATAAAATGGATAAAACCATCGTAGTAGCTGTTGAAACTTATAAGAAGCATAACTTGTATCACAAGCGCATTAAATACACGAAAAAATTTAAAGCGCATGATGAGAACAATACTGCTCAAATCGGAGATACCGTTAAAATCATGGAAACTCGTCCGCTCTCCAAAGATAAGCGCTGGAGACTGGTTGAAGTTGTAGAGAAAGCGGTCATCATCTAAGATGTAATCAGTTTTTCCGAAAGGAGGAAATTTAAATGATTCAACCATTTACACGTTTGGCTGTTGCCGACAACTCCGGTGCGAAGGAACTGATGTGTATCCGCGTATTGGGTGGTACAGGTCGCCGTACAGCTCAGATAGGCGATTTGATCGTATGCTCCGTCAAACAAGCAACACCTGGCGGCGTTGTCAAAAAAGGTGATGTAGTTAAAGCGGTTATCGTTCGTACGAAACGTTCCGTTCGTCGTAAAGACGGATCCTACATTGCATTTGATGAAAATGCAGCAGTTGTTGTTAAAGAAGACAGAAGCCCACGTGGAACTCGTATTTTCGGACCAGTTGCTCGCGAACTGCGCGAAAGAGACTTCATGAAGATCGTTTCCTTGGCTCCGGAAGTAATCTAATCGGTACGTTTTAGATAAGTAATGCTTGCGTGAGCAGGCAGGCCCCAGGAGGTGTAACGAATGCCTAGAGTAAAAAAAGTTCTGGAATCCCATAACAATAAATTGCACGTGAAGAAGGACGATACAGTTATCGTCATTAGCGGTAAAGACAAAGGCAAAAAAGGCCGTGTCATCGCAGCGTACCCTCGTGAGAACCGCGTTTTGGTGGAAGGCGTGAACATGATGAAAAAACATCAGAAGCCTAACCAACAAAACCCGCAAGGCGGTATCATCGAGCAGGAAGCTCCGATTCATGTCTCGAACGTGATGCACGTTGATCCTAAGAGCGGAAAAGTAACTCGTATCGGTTACAAAGTGCTGGACAACGGCAAAAAAGTTCGCGTTGCTAAGAAATCCGGAGAAGTAATTGATTAATAAGATGTAAGGAAAGGAGGTCCTTGAATCATGGCAATAAGAATGAAAGAACGTTTTCTGAACGAAGTCACTCCTGCCTTGATGCAGAAGTTCAGCTATAAATCGGTAATGCAAGTGCCTAAAATTGAGAAAGTTGTCATCAACATGGGTGTAGGTGACGCTGTAGCTAACTCTAAAGTACTTGATTCCGCTGTGAGCGACATGCAAATGATCGCTGGTCAAAAACCAGTTATCACACGTGCAAAGAAATCCATCGCCGGATTCAAATTGCGTGAAAATATGCCAATCGGCGTTAAAGTAACACTGCGCGGCGAGCGTATGTATTACTTCCTCGATAAGTTGTTCAATGTTACGCTTCCACGCGTACGCGACTTCCATGGCGTATCTACTAAAGCTTTCGACGGACGTGGTAACTATACACTCGGTTTGAAAGAACAACTCATCTTCCCTGAGATCGAGTATGATAAAGTAGATAAAGTTCGTGGTATGGATATCGTAATCGTAACAACGGCTAAAACTGACGAAGAGTCCCGTGAACTGCTTGCTCAACTGGGCATGCCTTTCGCGAAATAAGACAGTTTCTCCGAAACTATTTAGGAGGTGTCAGGCTAAGTGGCAAAAACTTCGATGAAAGTTAAACAACAACGCACACCTAAGTTTAAAGTACGGGCTTATACCCGTTGTGAGCGTTGTGGTCGTCCACATTCGGTACTGCAGAAGTTTAAAATATGCAGAATTTGTTTCCGTGAATTAGCTTATAAAGGCCAGATTCCTGGCGTGAAAAAAGCAAGCTGGTAAGAAGTTTATAACCGGGAAGGAGGTTTACCACACATGACTATGTCCGATCCAATTGCAGATATGCTTACTCGTATTCGTAACGCTAACACTGTGCGTCACGAGACAGTAGAAATGCCTGCCTCAACGATTAAGAAACAAATCGCTGACATCTTGAAGCGTGAAGGTTTCATCCGTGATGCGGAATTTGTGGAAGATAACAAACAAGGGATCATTCGTGTTTTCTTGAAATATGGTTCCAGCAACGAACGCGTCATCACAGGTCTGAAAAGAATCAGTAAGCCAGGTCTTCGCGTGTACACGAAAAGCAATGAAGTCCCTCGTGTTCTCGGCGGACTGGGTATCGCGATCATCTCCACGTCTAAGGGAGTTATGACCGACAAAGAAGCTCGTCAAGCCAAAGCCGGCGGAGAAGTTCTCTGCTACGTATGGTAATAAACGTCACAAGATAGGAGGTGCAATGAATGTCCCGTATTGGTCGTAAACCAATTGCTATCCCAAGCGGTGTGGAAGTCACACTGGATAACTCTGTAATCACTGTTAAAGGACCGAAAGGTACCCTGACTCGTGAACTGCACAAAGACATGCAGATTACAGTAGAAAACAACGAAATCTCTGTTGTTCGGCCTTCCGACAACAAAACTCATCGTTCTCTTCACGGCACGACCCGCAGCGTTGTCTCGAACATGGTCAGCGGCGTGACTGAAGGATTCGCGAAAAACCTTGAATTGGTTGGTGTCGGATACCGCGCAAGCAAATCCGGAGATAAAATCGTTCTGAACGTAGGTTACTCCCATCCGGTTGAAATTACACCGGAAGCAGGAATCGAGTTTGAATTACCTTCCAACACGAAGATCATCGTCAAAGGAATCGATAAAGAGCGCGTAGGTGCATACGCTGCTAAAATCCGTTCCGTACGTGAGCCTGAGCCTTACAAAGGTAAAGGGATTAAATATGAAGGTGAACGCATTATCCGTAAGGAAGGTAAGGCCGGTAAGAAGAAATAAGGTAGTAAGCTTTGGGTTTACCCAGGTAGCTTGCTAGCCTGTTTGTCCTTACTTACCCCATGAGTCTTAAAGTGAAGCTGTTAAGGCAAAACTGAAGGGAGTGAAAGGGAAGCATGATCACGAAACAAGACAAGAATAAAGCACGTTTGAAAAGACATCTGCGTGTGCGTAAGAAAATTCAGGGCACTGCAGAGCGTCCTCGTCTGAATGTGTTCCGTTCTTCGAAACACATTTATGCTCAACTGATCGATGACGTGGCCGGCGTGACTTTGGCATCGGCTTCTACATTGGATAAAGAATTGAGCAGCGGCATCAACAACGGCGGTAGCGTTGAGTCTGCTCGTAAAGTCGGCGAACTCGTTGCAAAACGTGCAGCAGACAAAGGTTATAAATCGATCGTATTTGATCGTGGTGGATATTTGTATCACGGACGTATTCAAGCATTGGCTGAAGCAGCTCGCGAAGCAGGCCTTGAATTCTAAGACATTTTCAAAAGGAGGTAAACGACTTGCGTGTAGATCCTAACACTTTAGAACTGACTGAAAGAGTAGTAAATATTAACCGCGTTGCTAAGGTTGTAAAAGGCGGACGCCGTTTCAGCTTTAGCGCATTGGTAGTTGTCGGTGATGGCAAAGGTTGGGTTGGAGCAGGTATTGGTAAAGCTGGCGAAGTACCGGATGCAATCCGCAAAGCCATTGAAGATGCCAAGAAAAACCTGATCCACATTCCATTGGTAGGAACAACAATTCCTCACCTCGTAACGGGTCACTTCGGTGCAGGCCGCGTTCTTTTGAAGCCAGCATCAGAAGGTACCGGAGTTATCGCTGGCGGACCGGTTCGTGCAGTACTCGAACTGGCTGGCGTAGGCGACATTTTGACAAAATCTCTAGGTTCTTCGAACTCCATGAATATGGTCAATGCGACTTTGGAAGGCTTGTCCCGTCTGAAGCGTATTGAAGAAGTTGCCAAGCTTCGCGGCAAATCCGTCGAAGAGCTGTTGGGTTAAGGAGGGAATCTCATGGCTAAACTTGAAATCACCCTCGTGCGCAGCGTGATCGGCCGTCCGGAAGATCAGCGTGTGACCGTGAAAACTCTTGGATTGAAAAAAATCAACCATTCTGTGGTTCATAATGACGGTCCAGCTATTCGCGGAATGATTAAGAAAGTAAATCACCTGATTTCAGTTCAAGAAATCGAAGGTTAGTCCCGGGATCGTCCCGGATATATTAAGGAGGTGCAACGAACGATGAAGTTACATGAGCTGAGCCCAGCTCCTGGTTCCCGCAAAGAGCGCAAGCGCGTTGGACGCGGACCAAGTAGCGGTACGGGTAAAACATCAGGTCGAGGTCACAAAGGACAAAACTCCCGTTCAGGCGGTGGTGTACGTCCAGGCTTCGAAGGCGGACAAAACCCGCTGTATCGTCGTCTGCCTAAACGCGGTTTTGTGAATCCAACTCGGAAAGAGTACGCGGTTGTGAACATCGAAGAACTGAACAGCTTTGCAGCAGGTACTGAAGTTACTCCAGAAGTTTTGGTCGAGAGCGGAATCGTAAACAATACGAAGAGCGGCATCAAAATTCTTGGCAACGGTGAAGTTACCGTACAATTGACTGTAAAAGCTAATAAGTTCTCTCAATCTGCGGTAGAGAAGATCGAGGCTGCCGGCGGTAAAACCGAGGTGATCTAATGTTTAAGACCCTGAAAAATATATGGCGTGTGGATGATCTTCGCAAGCGCATTTTATTCACCCTGTTTGTACTGATTATATTCCGTATCGGATCGTTCGTGCCGGTTCCCGGTGTGAACAAAGATGTGTTTACTCAGTCAAATCAGGCCGGGAATGAATTGTTTGGTTTCCTCAACACGTTCTCGGGGGGCGCACTTCAGCAATTCTCAATTTTCGCCCTTTCGATTTTTCCATATATTACTTCGTCCATTATCGTGCAGTTGCTGTCGATGGACGTCATTCCGAAGTTTGCGGAATGGGCCAAACAAGGGGAACACGGTAAAAAGCAGTTGGCTCAAGTCACCCGTTATGGTACGGTGGTCTTGGGTTTGATTCAAGCCTTCGGTATGTCGATCGGTTTTAACCGTCTCTACGGAACCGAAATGATTCCGAATGCAACCTTCGTTGATTATCTCGTCATCGCGATCGTGCTGACAGCCGGTACCTCATTCTTAATGTGGCTTGGCGAGCAGATCACGGAACGTGGAATCGGCAACGGTATTTCCATTATTATCTTTGCAGGTATCGCTGCGGGTATTCCGATGCATATCCGTACAACGATGGAGTCGGAATTTATTCAAGAAAATCAGATTTTCTTGAATTCCCTGAAGGCTATTATCGTCGTGCTGGTGTTTATCTTTATCGTGGTCGGAGTTGTGTTTATCCAGCAAGGTATTCGCAAAATCCCAGTGCAGTACGCTAAACGTGTTGTAGGGAACAAGATGTACGGTGGTCAGAACACGCACATTCCATTGAAAATCAATGGCGCAGGCGTCATTCCGGTTATCTTTGCATCGTCGTTGCTTCAATTCCCTATTATTCTTTCGAGCTTCTTTGCTACACATGCTTGGGCTAAGTGGGTTACCATAAACTTGGCATATGATAAACCGCTTGGTATGGTTCTCTATGTATTGATGATCATCGGTTTCACATTCTTCTACACATTCGTGCAGATGAACCCGAACCAGATGGCTGACAACATGAAGAAGAACGGCGGTTATGTTCCAGGTATTCGTCCTGGTAAAGCTACCGAGAAGTATCTGACTCGGGTTATGACCCGTCTGACAATGACAGGAGCACTGTTCCTGGCCGTTATCTCAGTACTTCCTGTGTTCCTTGGAGCGCTAGCAGGACTTCCACGTACGGTTCAAATCGGTGGTACATCCATACTGATCGTCGTAGGTGTTGCGCTGGATACGATGAAGCAGATTGAAGGCCAGTTGATCAAGCGTCATTACAAAGGATTTATTAATAAATAGTCGATAGGTTCCGGTTAGTGATCAATTTTGCTTCCGGCACCTATTGTGCTGTTCTTACTATAGGCAGGAGGAGGGACTAAGGTGAACATCTTATTCATGGGCCCTCCTGGGGCAGGAAAAGGAACACAAGCAGAAACCATTGTAAATGAATTCGGCATTCCTCACATCTCTACAGGCGACGCGTTTCGTCTGGCGATTAAACAAGGAACTCCTATTGGGATTAAAGCGAAAGAATACATTGATCAAGGTCTGCTGGTGCCTGATGATGTGACGATCGGTATTGTGGAAGAACGTCTGCAGCAGTCCGATTGCGAAAAAGGTTTTTTATTGGACGGTTTTCCAAGAACCCTTTCGCAAGCGGAAGCGCTGAATGACATTCTCTCCCGCTTGAATACTGGACTCGACCATGTCATCAACCTGAAAGTTGATCGTGAGAAGCTGATGGCTCGTCTTACCGGACGACGCATCTGCAAGAACTGCGGCGCAACTTATCATGTGATCTTTAATCCGCCTAAACAGGAAGGCGTTTGTGATAAATGCGGCGGTGAACTGTATCAACGCTCCGACGATAACGAAGAGAGCGTGGGCATTCGCTTGGACGAATATATCAACAAAACAGCACCACTCCTCACGTTTTATGAACAAAAAGGTCTTTTGCGTCAAATTGATGGTGAACAGGAAATCGGCGCGGTTTCCGCTGAAATTGCGTCCGTACTGCGAGGTTAAGTGTAATGATCATTTGTAAATCCGAAAAGGAACTGGGTCTGATGAGAGAAGCAGGACGGATTGTGGCTGAATGCCACAAACTCCTTTCTGCCCATATCGAACCTGGTATTACAACCGGGGAACTGGATCAAATGGCCGACCGGTTCATTCGCAGCCAAGACGCTTTGCCGTCTTTTAAAGGCTACAACGGATTTCCTTCCAGCATTTGCGCATCAGTTAATGAAGAATTGGTGCATGGATTTCCAAGCAAACGCAAATTAATCGAAGGCGATATCGTTACGTTTGATATCGGTGCACAGTTTCAGGGTTACCACGGTGACTCAGCATGGACCTACCCAGTAGGAAAGATTACCGAAGAAGCCCAGCGTCTGCTGGATGTGACGGAAGGTTCTCTCTATGCCGGACTTGCGCTAATCAAACCCGATGTCCGCTTGTTTACAATCTCTCATGCCATACAGCGTCATATCGAGGATGCCGGATTCTCCGTCGTTCGCGAGTACGTAGGTCATGGTGTGGGCACCGAGCTGCATGAAGATCCGCAAATTCCGAACTACGGCATTCCGGACCGGGGACCGAGACTCAAACCGGGTATGGTACTCGCGATTGAGCCGATGGTAAACGCCGGTAAGCGCAATGTTAAGACGCTGGAAGACAATTGGACGGTCGTTACGGTCGATGGCTCACTGTGTGCGCATTTTGAACATACAGTGGCAGTGACTCAGGACGGCATGGAAATTCTGACGAAGTTGGCTGATTAGGTGATCGACTTGAATAAAGAAATCACTCCGCAGATCGGTCAAATTGTCAAAATTTTGAGAGGCAGAGATGCTGATCAATATGCCGTCATCGTTTCGATAGAAGACAGCAAGTTTGTTAATATTGCGGATGGGAACAAACGCAAGTTTGACCAGGTGAAGAAGAAGAATCTTGTTCATCTGGAGCCCCAGCCTTTCATAAGTAGTGAGGTTGTAAACAGTTTGCAAGAAAGCGGTCGGGTAACGAATGGAAAGCTGCGGTTCGCCGTCAGCCAGTTTTTATCCGACAAATCCAATGCTGATCAGAAAGGAGAATAACTGTGGCCAAGGAAGATGTCATTGAAGTCGAAGGTACGGTTATAGAACCGTTGCCGAATGCAACTTTTAGAGTCGAGCTGGAGAATGGTCATCAAATTCTCGCTCACGTTTCCGGGAAGCTGCGGATGCACTTTATCCGCATCCTTACAGGTGACAAAGTGGTCATACAATTATCACCATACGATTTGTCCAAAGGTCGTATCACTTACCGTAAATAGAATGACGTTCCCCTGGGGAACAAAGGAAAGCTGCGAAGCGGTTTTACTGAAGTAAAACTCAGCAGCGGTTACGAAAAGTTTTGCAACTGCAAAACGACAGTCTAGTTTTCGAAGCTGGTTTTACAAACGTAAAACTTGGAGGAGGTAATTAACATGAAGGTAAGACCTTCTGTGAAGCCTATTTGCGAAAAATGCAAAGTCATTCGCCGCAAAGGGAATGTAATGGTTATCTGTGAAAATCCGAAACACAAACAAAAACAAGGTTAAAGAAGGGGGTGTAGCGTAATGGCTCGTATAGCTGGTGTGGATTTGCCACGTGACAAACGCGTTGAGATCGCCTTGACTTACATTTTCGGAATCGGTAAAACGACTTCTCAGAAAATTATCAAAGAAGCAGGCATCAATCCGGATACTCGTGTCCGTGATCTTACGGAAGATGAAGTTGGTAAATTGCGTGAAACGATCGATACAGGTGTTAAGGTAGAAGGCGACCTGCGTCGTGAAATTTCCTTGAATATTAAACGTTTGACTGAAATTGGCTGCTATCGCGGTGTTCGTCACCGTCGTGGATTGCCAGTTCGTGGACAACGTACTAAAACAAATGCTCGTACACGGAAAGGTCCTCGTCGTACGGTAGCGAACAAGAAGAAATAAGAAAGGGGGATAACAGACAATGGCTAAACCAAAAAAAGTCGTACGTACTAAACGTCGTGACCGCAAAAATATTGAATCTGGCGTGGCACATATCCGTTCCACGTTCAACAATACGATCGTAACGATTACGGATCCCCACGGAAATGCTATTTCTTGGGCGAGCTCCGGCGGCATGGGTTTCAAAGGTTCCCGTAAATCAACTCCATTTGCTGCGCAAATGGCTGCTGAAACAGCTGCTAAAGCAGCAATGGAACATGGTATGAAGGCAGTGGAAGTAATGGTTAAAGGACCAGGTGCCGGCCGTGAAGCAGCGATTCGTTCTCTGCAAGCAGCAGGTCTGGAAGTTAACCTCATTAAGGACGTAACACCAATTCCGCATAACGGATGCCGCCCACCAAAACGTCGTCGCGTATAATGAAGTCATCCTGTTAATGTGGTATAAATCCGGTGCAATCTGCTAAGAATGGTTGTTTAGGCATACTACATGGATTACTGGATAAGATGACAGTTTCATATAGGAGCGACGTTTGAAGGAGGGGTACTTGCGTGATTGAAATCGAAAAGCCGAAAATTGAGACCGTTGATGTCAATGAAGAAGGAACCTATGGGAAATTCGTAGTAGAACCGCTTGAGCGTGGATACGGTACAACGCTGGGGAATTCACTTCGCCGCATTCTGTTGTCCTCGCTGCCTGGCGCAGCCGTTACATCTGTTCAGATCGACGGTGTTCTGCATGAATTCTCCACTATTCCTGGTGTCATGGAAGACGTGACTGAAATCATTTTGAACCTGAAAGCTTTGTCGCTGAAGATTCATTCCGACGAAGAGAAAGTGTTCGAGATTGATGCGGAAGGCGAAGGGGTAGTTACCGCTGGTGACATTCGTGCAGATAGTGATGTGGAGATTCTTAATCCGGATCTTCATATCGCAACGCTCGGCCCTGGTGCGAGACTTCACATGCGTATTTTTGCGAGTCGCGGTCGTGGCTATGTCCAGGCGGATCGGAACAAACGCGATGACCAGCCTATCGGCGTCATTCCCGTCGATTCGATCTACACGCCGATTAGCCGTGTAAACTACGGCGTTGAAAACACGCGTGTTGGTCAAGTAACCAACTACGATAAGTTGACACTCGAAATCTGGACGGATGGAAGCATTCGGCCGGAAGAGGCTGTCAGCCTCGGCGCCAAAATTTTGACTGAACATCTGTTCCTGTTCGTCGGTCTGACCGATGAAGCTAAGGATGCAGAAATCATGGTCGAAAAAGAAGAAGACAAGAAAGAAAAAGTGCTCGAAATGACGATCGAAGAGCTGGATCTCTCCGTTCGTTCCTACAACTGCCTCAAGCGTGCCGGCATTAATACGGTACAAGAGCTGACTACGAAAACGGAAGAGGATATGATGAAGGTTCGTAACTTGGGCCGCAAATCCTTGGAAGAAGTTCAAGAAAAGCTCGAAGAGCTCGGTTTGGGACTTCGTACGGAAGAATAGTTCGAGATTGTTCTAGCAAAGGAGGGAAAACACATGGCATACCAAAAGTTGGGCCGCGACTCCAGTGCGCGTAAAGCGTTGTTCCGTGACCTGGTAACCGACCTGTTCTTATATGAGCGCATTCAAACAACTGAAGCCAAAGCTAAAGAAGTTCGCTCGATCGCTGAGAAACTGATTACGAAGGCAAAGCGTAATGATTTGCATGCTCGTCGTCAAGTGGCTGCATTCGTACGCCGCGAAACGGTTGATGGTGAACAAGATGCTATCCAAAAATTGTTCTCCGAAATCGCGCCTCGTTACAATGAGCGTCCAGGCGGATACACTCGTATCCTGAAACTGGGTCCTCGTCGTGGTGACGCAGCTCCAATGGTTTACTTGGAACTGGTAGATCGCGCGTAGTTAACTCGATCCCGTTAGATCACTCTCTGATATCAGGATGCTAACGCATCCGGTGCATTCAAGAGTGAACAGTGCATTCTGAAGTGACTGTAGTTATGTATGCCCGGCTCCATGCTTGTTTATCCGTCAAGGATGATAAGTTCAGCCTAACCACTCGGGTCGTGGTTCGAGATGGAACATAGTCGGTTTCCGGCTCATCTCGGCTACCCCTGGGGCATCGTAAACAAGGACCTTCTAGTCATGCGGCTGAACACAAGGGATCGGCTGGCATGATGAAAAGGAGCTCCTTGGGGGCTCTTTTTTAAATATAAGAATCTTTTCTTATATTTCATGCCGTAACGAAGCCGTCCTCTCAAGGACGGCCAAGTTGTTTCTACTTGGAGGCAGCTTAAGGAAGTGAACCAGGAGGGGAACCATGCGCAATCTTCTGATGAAGGTCAGTTACGACGGAACCAATTATAATGGCTTTCAGACCCAGCCTGGAGGAAACACGGTTCAGGATTTATTGGAGGACGCTATTGAATTACTTTCGGGTGAGAAGCTGAAGATTACGGCTTCTGGACGTACGGATGCCGGTGTGCACGCACGCGGGCAGGTGTTCAATTTCTATACAGCGTCCAAAATCCCGGTAGAGCGTTGGTGTATCGCGCTGAATTCAAGGCTGTCTGAAGACATCGTCGTTACGGATGCGGTGGAGGTACCGCTTGAGTTTCACTCTCGTCGGGAGGCGAAACAAAAAACGTATCGATATACGATTAACGCCAATCAATTTCCCGATCTGTTCAACCGCAGGTATCAGTTCCATCATCATGGTCGGCTTGATATAACTGCGATGGAAGAAGGGCTGCGCCATTTAATCGGTACACATGATTTCACAACCTTTGCTTCAAGGAAATCCACAAAGCCATCACATGTACGGACGATTTACGATGCTTGGATCGAGACGGACACGAGTATGTGTCGTCCAGGTACAAGAGATCAAGGTATTATCCATACGTATGTGACGGGAAGCGGATTTTTGCAGCATATGGTGAGAATTATCATGGGTACGCTCATGGAAGTGGGAGAAGGAAAACGGACGCCTGAGAGCATCTCTGTGATACTAGAAGCTAAAAACAGGGCTACAGCTGGTCCTACAGCGATGAGTACAGGGTTAATGCTCTGGGATGTTGAATACGATATAACTTCTTTTGTGAAACCTGATTTTGCCTAATACGTATTCTCCTGAAAGATGGTTATAGCACGTATTTCTCAAAATATGAGGAGGTTTTATGATGAAATGTCCGGTGTGTAATGATGTTCGTATGCGTGAAGTGCAAAAAGACGGTGTCATGATCGATGTCTGTCCTGAATGTAAAGGAGTATGGCTCGATCGTGGTGAACTCGAGAAGCTGTTAACTGAAGTTCGTGAAGTGCGACCTGCATTTAATGAATGGTACGACAAGCATGATGACGATGACCGTAAACATTACCGCGATGACGATAATTACCGCCCTTCGGGTAGAGAATCAGATTATGACAAGCGATACCCGCAGCATGGACAAGGCTATCATAAAAAGAAGAAAAAATCGGTACTCGATGTTTTTGGTGACCTATTCGATTAAGCTGTAAAAATCGTGATAATAACCTAAAAAATCGCTTGCGATTTCAAGGCTGTTACTGTAATATATAAGTTGTGTTTTCTTGACGGCTCTCCCACAGCCCCGGTTAAGAAAACGCCAAGAACTATCCATCACTTAAAAAAATGTATGACATACGATCGAAGATAGATGAAGAAAATTTGATAAGAATTTTCGGATGAAAACAAGGAGGAACTATACATGCGTACCACTTATATGGCGAAGCCAAATGAAGTTGAGCGTTCTTGGTACATCGTTGATGCCGAAGGCAAAACGCTTGGCCGTTTGGCAAGTGAAGTTGCTGCTCTGATTCGCGGCAAACATAAGCCACAATTTACTCCACATGTGGATACAGGGGATTTCGTTGTTGTAATCAACGCTGAGAAAATCGTCCTGACAGGCAAGAAAATGACTAACAAGAAATACTATCGTCACTCCATGCATCCAGGTGGTTTGAAGGTGACTGTAGCTGAAGACCTGATTAAAAAATTCCCTGAGCGCGTGATCGAAAGCGCGGTTCACGGTATGCTTCCTAAAACCCGTATGGGCGACAAAATGAAGCTGAGACTCAAAGCTTATGCAGGCACAGCACATCCACACGAAGCTCAAAAACCAGAAGTTTACGAACTTCGCGGTTAATTAAAAGGAGGACAGTTTCATGGCACAAGTACAATACTATGGGACAGGTCGTCGTAAGCACTCGGTAGCACGTGTTCGCCTTGTACCGGGTGAAGGACGAATTGTCATCAATAAACGTGACATCAATGAATACTTCGGTTTGGAAACTCTCAAACTGATCGTTAAGCAACCTTTGAATCTGACTGAAACACTGGGCAAATATGACGTTCTCGTTATTGCTCATGGCGGCGGTATTTCCGGCCAAGCTGGTGCAATCCGTCACGGGATCTCCCGTGCATTGCTGAAAGCTGACCCTGAATTCCGTGGATCTTTGAAAAAAGCAGGATTCCTGACTCGTGACCCACGTATGAAAGAACGTAAGAAATACGGTCTTAAAGCGGCTCGTCGCGCTCCTCAGTTCTCCAAACGTTAATATCTCTTGTATATCAAGGAATTTCAGCCCTTGGCCTTCACAGGTCAAGGGCTTTAATTTTTTTAAAGAAGATCATTACTATCTGGCCTTTTTGGCTAGGTAGACGTTCCGAAATAATTTGAAGACCTTTTCCCTTTACGGAAAGGTCTTTTTTGCGTTTATTTTAAATGTATTCATATTGACATTAATTAGAAATGAACTATACTGTATTTAATTCATACTATTAAAGTAGGTTTTAGAGGAATTGTAAAGAGAAGGGGCTGATTACATTGAATTTGCTGGAAAAAGAGGATTGGATTAAGGACAAAGCCGTAAGTTTCGAACTGGCTTCTGCTGAAGAAATTATTTCGAATGCGATAGAGACATTCCCTAACCTTACGTTTGCCTGCAGCTTTGGCGCCGAAGATGTTGTACTCGTAGACATCATTCAAAAGATCAGTCCATCTACCGACATATTTTACCTGGATACGAATTTTCACTTTCAAGAAACGTATGACACACGTGATCGTCTGAAAGAACACTACGGTATGGAATTTGTTCGTGTTTCCCCTGTAATAACTCCTGAGGAACAGGCTGCCCAGTATGGAGATTCACTATGGAGTGTAGACGCTAATCAATGCTGCAGCATTAGAAAAGTCGAGCCTTTAACTCGCATTTTGTCTCAATATGATGCGTGGATCACGGGAATACGTCGGGATCAGGCACCGACCCGTGCGAATTCCAAGAAGGTCGAGTATGACAATAAGTTTGGTTTGGTGAAATTTAACCCACTTGCGGATTGGACCAGTGAAGATGTTTGGCAGTATATCCGTACTCATGAGGTCATTTATAACCCTCTTCATGACCGGAACTATCCAAGCATTGGCTGTCACTATTGTACACGTGAAGTCCTTCCCGGAGAGGATCCGAGGGCAGGCCGCTGGTCAGGCGATGAAAAAACGGAATGCGGACTCCATAAATAACAGCCTTTAGTACAGATTCAAATAAAACACAGGGAGGTACCATTATGACATCCATATTGCCGCACGGAGGGAAGTTGATTCAGAGACTAGCGCAGGAAACAAGACGAAATGATTTATTGAATATAGCCAATCAGTTACCTCAAATACCTGTTAATACCTGGACCATATCCGATCTTGACTTAATCGCTGTCGGAGCATTTTCGCCTCTGGAAGGATTTATGAACGAAGAGGACTATCAATCGGTCCTTAACTCTATGCGGCTGTCTAATGGGACGGTATGGAGTATACCGATTACGCTCGCGGTAGACGAGAAGATAGTTAGTCAATTTTCGGTTGGAGATCAGGCCGCACTTGTAGGCGATCGAGACGGTGTGATCTATGGCGTCATCAGCGTGGAGAGCATCTTTAAGGCAGATCTACAGGAAGAGGCAATAAAAATATTCAAGACAGATGATCCCGAACATCCAGGCGTACAGAAATTGTACGAAAGGTCCACCATCTACGTTGGTGGACCCATTGAAGTGCTTAATCGACCGCAACCAGAAAAATTCGGACAATTCTACTATGATCCGGCCAAAACCAGAGCTCATTTTCAAGAACAGGGTTGGAAAACGGTAGTCGGATTCCAAACGAGAAATCCGGTTCATCGGGCACATGAATATATTCAAAAGAGTGCGATGGAAATTGTCGATGCTCTCTTTCTAAATCCGTTAGTTGGAGAAACTAAGTTAGATGACGTTCCTGCAGACGTTCGGATGAAAAGTTATTTAACGCTGCTGGAACATTATTATCCTGCTAACAGGACGTTTCTAGGTGTATTTCCTGCCGCAATGAGATATGCTGGCCCGCGGGAAGCAGTGTTCCATGCGATCGTACGGAAAAATTATGGATGCACTCATTTTATTGTCGGCCGAGATCATGCAGGAGTTGGAGATTATTACGGAACATATGAGGCACAGGAGATATTCAGCAACTTTACACCGGAAGAGCTGGGAATCACGCCGCTCTTTTTTGAACACAGCTTTTTCTGCACCGTATGCGGTAATATGGCTTCGAGCAAAACCTGCCCTCATGATAAAAATCAGCATTTGACCCTTTCTGGTACTAAAGTACGTGGGCTCCTCCGTGAAGGGAAATGCCCACCACCGGAATTTACCCGTCCTGAAGTTGCACAGATTTTGATCGAAGGCATGAAGGAACGTATAACTGTATAAAGAAAGGCATATTTGTCCGCCTTGTCCCATATGCATGAAGTACAACACTCATGGGACGAGGTGGATTTTTTATGTCCAAGCCGGGATCTGACAAGGTAACGCTATGGATATCATGGAGACGGATCAAACAAACGATATTCGGCATAGGTCTGCTCGCTTTATTGATTACCGTAGTGTCTTATGAGATTCCGAGTGCTAAAACCGTAAAGTACTGGAATCTTCCGCTTGCAGGTAAAGTGATTGCATTGGATGCCGGTCACGGAGGTCCTGATGGGGGGGCCGTCAGCAAGCAAGGGGTAATTGAAAAAGACATCAATCTCGCCGTGACGCTTTATTTGCGTGATTACCTTCAACAAGCAGGCGCTTTGGTTGTAATGACAAGAGAAGGGGATTACGATCTGGCTTCTGAGGAGACAAAAGGTTACTCGAAGCGGAAAACGGAGGATTTGAAGAAACGGGTCAGGTTAATTGAAGATAACCGTGCTGACTTGTTTATCAGTATCCATCTGAACAGCATCCCATCCAATCGCTGGAGTGGAGCTCAGACATTTTATCCAAAGAATAATACGGACAGTATGAACTTGGCTAAATTGATTCAGGCAGAGATCAAACACAATCTAGAGAATACTCAGCGCCTAGCTAAAAGTGATGATAAAGTGTTCTTACTTCAAGCACTTCGTATTCCATCTGCTCTAGTAGAGGTGGGCTTTTTATCACATCCCCAAGAGTCGGAGATGCTGCGTGATGAGAAATATCAAAGAAAAGTAGCAGCTGCCGTCTATAAAGGTATTTTGCGTTATACGGCAGGGGAGCAAGCGATTCAGTCGTCAGAGACGGTGAAGTAATGGTATAATAGACAAGAATTGAAATATTCAGATATAGCCATTACATAGAGCCGAGGTGCTGATTGTCATGCTGATAAGCAGAGAGCAGGTACAGGAGATTCTACAGCCGATTCAGGATTCTGAGACAGGAAAGAGTCTGATTGCGCTGCAGCGAATTCGCGATATTGTGGTTAAAGAAAGTACCGTAAGATTGTCAGTAACGTACAGCAGTGAAGAGCAAAGAGTACTGCTTGAGGGACAGATTCGGGAATTGCTACAGGCAATCGGAGCCGAAGATATACATATTCGAATGCGTCCTTTGGAAAATTCCGTTGAAGAAGATTCGTATGACCGAGAGAAGCTCACAAAAGGGCATGCTGCAGGTATGCAAAACAATGAGATTTTGAGTGAGGGTTCCGGAGTTCATTTTGTTGCGATAGCCAGTGGAAAAGGTGGTGTTGGTAAATCCACCGTTACAGTTAACCTAGCTGCAGCTTTAGCACGGCAGGGTAAAAAGGTCGGTTTGATCGATGCTGATATTTATGGCTTCAGTGTACCGGATATGATGGGGATTGAAGAGGGACCTAACGTAACCGATGATGGAGTCATTATTCCTGTAGAACGCTTTGGAGTAAAGGTTATGTCGATGGGCTTTTTTATTCGTGAGAACAGTCCAGTTGTATGGAGAGGACCCATGCTCGGCAAAATGCTGCGTCAATTTTTTGAAGATGTGGGTTGGGGAGAGCTGGATTACATGCTGCTCGATCTTCCGCCGGGAACTGGTGACGTGGCGCTTGATGTCCATCAGATGATACCGCAGAGCAAAGAGATCATTGTCACGACACCTCACGCTACTGCAGCGTTCGTGGCCGCCCGTGCAGGGGCCATGGCTATACAGACGGAACATGAGATTTTGGGTGTCGTTGAAAATATGGCCTATTATAGCTGCTCCCACTGTGGGGAGAAGGATTATGTCTTCGGACGCGGTGGAGGAGGCATGCTGGCAGAGACACTTCATACGGAGCTGCTTGGGCAGTTACCGTTAGGAGGGCCTGATAATCTTGCGGCAGACCCTGATTTTTCTCCTTCCGTATATAAAGCAGGCACGGAAAGTGCTATGATTTATGACGAGATTGCAGCCAAGATATCCAGCAAATTCGAAAGTCCAGCTTCCAGGTAATGATTTAAACGATCTCTGGAAATAGGAAAGCTCCCTAAAAAGGGAGCTTTTTTTGATAAGTGATAAGAAAGTATAAATATCGGAGTAAAGTGCATCCTTGTCTCGGAAGAAATACTTCCGCTAAGTGCGGTCTGTCTTCTTTGAGGTACATCGACAGGTGTTTTTCTTATGATACGAAGGGTTATCCACCGCTACCACCACCGCCACCACTTTCTCCACCGCCGCCGCCTTGTTCCTTGCCTCCACCTTGACCGCCTTCTTGTCCGCCCTGATGGCCTTGTTTCTTCTCAACCTTTGGCTGCAATTCCTCTTGTACGACGGTTTTGAGTAGCTGCAAGACCTCCATACGGAATAGCGGGTTTTGCATCGCTTCCTGCATGACCGTCATGGATTGCTTGCGGTAGTCAGGCGTCTTTGTCAAGTCGAGAAATGCTTTCATGACCTCGGGTGACTTCATGATGTCTTGCATGGACTTTTGATAAGTCGGATCTTTGATGAGCTGCATATGAAGCTGTTTGCTTTCTGAACTGATCGCTTTTGCAAAATCACCAGCGAATTGGGGATCTGTCATGATCTTTTCTAGTTCCTTTTTATATTCCTCAGAGACGAGCGTATCCTTTACGGCTGTACGGATCTGTTCACCGGATTGTGCTGTCAACATTTTCATACTCATTGAGCCGCCGCTGCCTCCACCGGAGGAACCGCCTGAACCACCGCGAAGAGCTTCTTCCACCGCTTTTTTCCCCTCGTCGGTTTTAAGGATATCAACAACCATGGATTTCGTTTCTTTATAGCCAAGCTGCTGGGATGAATATCCTTGATCGGAACCGCAAGCGGTAAGCAGTGCGGCAGCTCCGCAGAAGATAATACATAAACGAAATAACGGCCACTTCATTACCGTTGTCCTCCTTTGATGGGATGCTAAAGATAGTATGTGATGGAACCGAAGAAATATGTCGAAGCGGGAATGGTTTTTTATTGTGAACGTTGGTAAAATAATGACTTATGGGGGTGGAAGCATTTGAGCTTACGAAAGTGGGCAAGATTATTTTGGAAAACCATGCTTGTTGGAGCCGTCGGTGCAGTTATCGCAGGGTTGGTATTACAGTTTGCCACAGGTACGATCCAGTTTAAGGGTGCAGTTGACATGCTGATATATCCGTTAATATTGCTCGGATACGGAGCGCTTGTCAGCGTTTATTCCCAATTGGGCTTTTTCGCATATCTTACCTTGAACTATATGGGAGTCGGGGTATTTAAGAGAAAGACGTGGGAGTACATACAAATTGTACTGTCTGTACTTGCTCTGCTGGAGCTAATGTTTCTTCGTACTTTTGTAGGTGGGGAGCAGAACCTTACGTGGGATCTCACCTTGGGAATCGGTATATTAATTACTGCAATCATTGTTACATATTTAAAAGTGAGGTATACAAACATCCATGCACTTATTCCGACAATGTTCTTCATGCTGGCTATAACCATCCTCGAGATTATCGGAGTGCTGAAGATCGGAGTCAACAATGCAACTGTATTTATCATTATCCCTTTACTGGCATGTAATGCTTACCAGATATTAACGCTACATAAGGTAACACAAGACGAAAAAAAGAGCTAATCAAATTAGCTCTTTTTTTATTAAATGTATAGGATTCATTATAAACCGGCGGCATCTTCAATGTTCTTCTGAATCATCGCTTGATCACGAACCTCGGAACCTTTGGCGCTGCTCTGATGAAGAAGATCAGTAACGGTAACGAACTCATAGCCCTTTTTCCGCAACTCATCAATAATTTGGGGAAGCGCCTCGTGAGTCTGTTTGGAGGAGTCACTGGCGTGAAGAAGCACGATATCGCCGGGATGCGCTTTGGATACGACACGGTCCACAATCTTATCAACGCCGATGTTCTTCCAATCCTGAGAGTCTGTATCCCACTGAATAACGGTGTAATTGAGACTGTCTGCGATGTTTAACACTCTTTTGTCAAAATCACCATTAGGCATTCGAATTAATTTGGGTTCTTGTCCCGTCATTGAGGATAAAATAGAATGAGCTGTTGAAATCTGCTTACGTATTTCCTCATCGCTGAGGGTACTGTAATTGTCGTGTTTAAAGCCGTGACTTCCGATCTCATAACCACCTTCTTTGATCTGGTGCACAATATCCGGATGGCTCTTACTCCAGGGGGCCGACAGGAAGAAGGTTGCCTTTGGAACATTTTTGTCCTTCAGAACCTTTAGAATTGGCTCTGCGCGTTTTTCACCCCAGCTGATGTCAAAGGTAAGAGCGATCTGTTTTTTGTCCGTAGACACGCTGTAAATGGCCGAAGGTGAGCTTTCAGAGAAAACGGAGATGTTATCACTTTCCACATAGATGACACCCACAGCAAAGATGGCAGCGGCAAAGACGAAGAAAAACCTTTTTATTTTCTTGCCGTTTAATACATAGAAGAAATTCATATGCTAGTGCTCCTCTCCTTTCAAATGCTACTGCTTGTTTACTTAAAATCTATGCTCGTACTTGTGAGTTATTACTGTTAAGGAGGCAATCACATGTTTCGTTTTAGTACTTTTATGAAAGATTTGGCCACAATTCGTATAGCACTGATCCTTTCAACCGTGCTGTTCGCTCTGGGGATTACAGTGGGATGGGTGGGTTCAGGGCCACTTCAAGATCTTATTGTGAAGGAAATTCAGGGATTGGGTGAGATGAGCCAGGAACTTAGACAATCGGAAAATCCTGAGATGAGTTTCTTTATCTTCATTTTTCTCAATAACAGTGTCAAAAGTATACTGGTGTTGTTCTCGGGTATATTTTTTGGGATCATTCCTCTGGTGTTCCTTGCTGTTAATGGTATGGTAATCGGCTTCCTGTTGAATCTGGTGCAATCGAACGGGGGAGACTTGGGTGAATTAATCTTTAAAGGCCTTCTTCCACACGGTATTATCGAAATCCCTATGATTCTCATTGCATCTGCTTATGGTCTGGTCTTGGGGGGACTTGTGTTTAAAAGTATGGCTCCCGGAGAGAGCAGAGGAAGCGAGATGAAGAGGCGCTGGCGAGAGTTTTGGCGCAAATCCGGAACAGCTTCGCTATGGATTGTTCTGCTCTTATTCGTGGCGGCTATTATTGAAAGTACAATAACGTTGTGGCTGATGTCATAATTTTCCGAAAATATGAGCATACCTAATAAAGCGGCTTTGGTCTTATCGACCAAGGCCCTTTACAGGGCATGATGTACGGACTGAGGAAGAACGGTTACCATTCTGTAGTTAATCGGATAACGGATAATCAACCTTACATAGCTCCAATGGGGCCAAACGTGACACTTGTGAACTGTAACACTGTCCGCACAATCAAAAGGAGGTCCTATTATGTTGGGAATGCTGTTTAATGAAAAAGAGTGTAAAGAACTTGATTATGTATTGAGAAAAGAGCTTGATGAAATGCTACTCGATTTAAGTGATCAGCGCCTCGACCAAAATATTCGGCACGCGATTGCTAACCGATATAAAACAGTATTTAGAATGTATGCGAGGTTTGCTCCACAAAAAGAGTTATCGAAATATGCACGTAACGGGAAGTTTCCGCAAATCAAACATTAATTTTGATAAAAAGTGTTGACTAACTTAGTTGTTATGTGGTAAATTAATTCTCGCTTCCTTTTTAGAGAGGACGCCGCCAACTGGCGGCTTTAAATCTTTCAAAAAACATCGCAAAAAACTTTTTAAAAAAAAGACTTGCAAAGTTGATAGGAAGTATGATATATTATAAAAGTCGCCGCTGAGATAAAGCGATGACGAAAAAACGAGAATTGATCTTTGAAAACTGAACAACGAGTGAGTTAAACCGATCTTACTTCGGTAAGATCATAAATGAGAATTTTTAATTCTCGTCAGTTTTTCTAAATGAGC